>DAISYT010000087.1:0-7879 GCA_036825175.1 Candidatus Cloacimonadota bacterium | reverse complement strand
TCAAAAAGTTAATTAATTTTTCCGTCTGGGACAGGCAAGGAAAAAATGGTTTGACGACAGCGTTATATTTATGAGGTACGATTCATTTGTTCTGTTATAAAATAGACGTGAAGAAAAAACTAAAAGTAATTTTCTCTTCCGCACCTGCTCTCGGCTTCCGGCGTAAAATATTCCGACGACTTTCAATATATCTGGTGGACGAAAGGTGAAACTGCCTTTTTGGAAAAGCGAGATGAAAATGGCGAATGGCAGATCATCTATCAGGATTGTCATCAAAAATCAAGAATAGAAAGAAATCAGGAAAGTATTTGACGGAAATTTCATATTGTTCCGAGTTACCTTGTTTAAAATAAAAGTGGAATCGGTAGCATGATAATGTTGCTGTAACCAATAAAAAGGATCGATATGAACGTATTAAATCTGATCAATCCCATGGCAGTGATCATGGTCATCGCCTATGTTCTTACCAGAACAAAACTTTATACTGAAGTGATCATAGAAAAGAAGGTAAACTTTAAAAACGGTGCGATTTTAGCTCTCATTTTCGGATTATTCTCCATTTACGGCACTCTCAGCGGCATCAAAATTCTCGATGCCACAGCCAACATTCGTGATCTGGGACCGGCTTTGGCAGGTTTGATCGCCGGACCGCTGGTAGGAATGGGAGCCGGTTTGATCGGTGCCTTGCATCGTCTTTCTTTGGGCGGAATTACCTGCATTCCCTGCGCCACAGCTACTTTTTGTGCCGGACTTTTTGGTGGTCTTATCTATTTGATCCGTAAGAAAAAGATCGTGACCATTCCGGGTGCGGTTGTCTTTGCGATTTGTATCGAGCTTTTCCACATGCTGATCACCTATTTGTGGGGCATTCATACCGGAAAATATAACGAAACGATGCAGATTCTAAAAACCGTTTTTATCCCGATGCTCGTAACTAACAGTATCGGTATCGGACTTTTTATTTTCATCGTCAGAAACCTGGTGAAAGAACGCAAAGTGGAATCGGATAAAGCCAAGATCGATCACGATCTACATATCGCTCACGATATTCAAATGAACATCATTCCGAAGATTTTTCCGCCTTTCCCCGATCGTCCCGAATTCGACATTTTTGCGGTTATCAATCCGGCAAAAGAAGTCGGTGGAGATTTATATGATTTCTTCTTTTTAGATGACAATCATCTTTGCTTCTGTGTGGGAGACGTTTCCGGTAAAGGCGTTCCCGCTTCACTTTTCATGGCAGTTACCAAAACTTTGGTGAAAGCTGTTGCCAAATCCGGGATGAGTCCCTGCGAAATTCTTTTTCAATCCAATAATATGCTTTGCGAAGAAAACGAATCGAGTATGTTCGTTACACTGTTTTTGGGCATTTTGAACTTACAAACCGGAGAAATTTCTTACGCCAATGCCGGGCATAATATCCCTTACATCATTCATACGAATAAATCCATTACCAAAATCCCAAATACAAGCGGTATCGCTTTGGGCGTGTTGCCAGATTTTCAGTTTGAATCGAAAGCGATCACGCTCGCCAAGAACGAGCAACTATTCATTTTTACAGATGGCTTGAATGAAGCTATCGATACGCAGGAAGAGCAATTTTCTCTGCCACGACTGGAACATTGTATAGAGAATTGTAGCGAGTATGATCCCCAAAAGACGAGTCTTTGCCTGATGCAGCAGGTTTATGAATTTCAGGGTACAGCCGATCAGTTCGATGACATCACCATCCTGGTTTTGCAGTATAAAGGGGTGTGAGCGACTCAGCTTGTCAGTATCTCAGCATCTCAGCATCTCAGCTTTCAGCATCTCAGCTTTCAGCAGATCAGCATTTCAGCATTTTAGTATTTTAGCAGGGCAACAGTTTTGCAGGAATTGACTCATAAGTTTAGCGTTGAGTTAAGAACTGCTTTGGGAGAAGATCAGAAGTTTGGAAGTTCGGAAAATCTGGAAGCTCAGAAACAAAGAAAATGTCATTCCGACGTAATCTCACGAAGGATGTTTTTATGAAGAATCTCAAAGCTAAACGGCAACATCGAAGCTGTGAAGAAATGTCTGCTGTTGAAATAAAATACCCGATTATTTTAATCTCACAAAGTAAACAGACTTCTAAATCCTTTCTTCCTTCCTTTTCTGTGTCGCCGATAATCCGGATAGAAATTATTTTCTCACTTTGTAATATTTTATCAGAACTCTTTTCTTGACGAATATGATATGTTCCGCCGAATAAGTTCAGCATAAAAAGTGGAGTGGTTGATGAAATTATGAATGAAAAATCGAAACTGACCCGAAAACAGAAACTCACCCTTCTGCTGGCAGAGATCGAAGAATTGATCGTTTTTATCCGTCAATGGGAAGACAAATATGCTGATAAAATAAAACAGGTTCATCCCAAATATACCGACAGCGCCCGCAATTTGGTTCATTATTATGCTTTACGCTCCTGTAAAATCTCCGGATTGCAGAAAAGATTGGGCGACCTCGGTCTTTCCCGCCTCAGCGAATCCGAGCCGCACATTTTGGCTAGCCTTTCCACCACCCGCTCCATTCTGATGAGTATGTTAAAACAAAAAGTAAAATATCCAAAAGTGCAACCATCCTTCAAACGCAGTCGCCGTTTGCTTTCACGCAATACCAAAGATCTGCTGGGATACCGCACCAAAGGTCGCAGAACCCGCATTATGGTTACTTTGCCGGATAACGCCACCGAAGATACCGAACTGATCCGCAGTCTGGTGGAATGTGGAATGAACTGCGCCCGTATCAACAGCGCACACGGCACCACAGAAGAGTGGATGAAGATGATCGATAATGTTCATGCTGCTTCCGAACGCCTGCGCAAGAAATGTAAAATCATTTTCGATCTGAGTGGTCCTAAAATTCGTACCGGAATCATTCCGGAAAACACTAGATCTCTGAAAGTACAATATCAGAAGGATGACGATGGCAATTCCATCAAACCGATCCAAGTTATTTTTGGCGAACCTAAAAAACAGGATGAAGAAATTCCGGTTATTCCACTCCAAAATTTCGCTCGTAACCTGATCGCGGCAGACACCATCCTGCAATACACGGATTCCCGTTCCAAAATGCGTTGGATCGTGGTTCGCAAAATCTGGGAAAATGGATTCCTGGCGGAATTTGATAAACCTACTTTATTCGAGACCGGCTGTCCGATTGCCAAAAATGAAGAAATCCTTTTTAAAATCGGTGAGTTATCGGAAAGTAAAAGACCGCTTTATTTGCAGGAAAATGAGATTTTAATCATCAAAAAAGACCTCGATCTGCCAACCCAATTTTGTCAGGATGACGATGAAATCGAGCCTTCCTGCCTTAGTTGCACCGAACCGGCGGTTTTCGATATGGTAAAGATCGGTGAACCGGTTGTCTTCGACGACGGCATTATCGAAGGATGCATCGAAGCTATAAACGAAAATGAACTCGTCATCCGAACTACCAAAGTAAAGGGAAAATCCGCTAAATTAAAAGAAGATAAAGGCATCAATTTCCCCCATAGCGACCTGCAATTATCCTGCCTTTGCGAGCGTGACCGAGAAATTCTTCCCTTCCTGTTACAGCAGGCGGATGTGATCGATCTCTCCTTTGTCAATCGTCCCGGCGACGTCGCCGAAATTATCCAATTCATGCAGACACTGCCAGGCGAACGTAAAATCGGGCTGATCCTAAAAATCGAAACGAGCAGCGGATTTAATAATTTGCCGGATATCATCTTGGAAGCCATGAAAGTATATCCTATCGGCGTGATGATTGCCCGCGGCGATCTGGCGGTGGAAATGGGATGGGAAAATATCGGTCGCATCCAGGAAGAGATATTGTCCGTTTGCCGGGCAGCACATGTAACCAGCATCTGGGCTACCCAGGTTTTGGAAAACCTTATCAAGAAAGGCATTCCTTCCCGCGCCGAAATGTCCGATATCGTCATGGCAAAGCCTGCCGATTGTATCATGCTGAACAAAGGTATCTACATCACCGATGGCATAAAGCTGTTGGATACGGTTCTGAAAAAAATGAATAAGAAAGCTTTAGCATTGAAACCGATCCAGGAGTAATTTAAATTTTTCTGCAATAAGAAGAAAAAATAGAGTGATTTACCATATCTCGTTCTTTTCCTGAATGGAAGAGAACAAGATGCCGGTAATAATAAAAAAACAGGAGGGACGTATGAAAAAAATCGTATTGTTTTTGGTTGTGCTGAGTTTGGCTTTCTTAGCTAATGCCCAGACGTTTTTCGACAAAGGTGAAAGCGGCTTTACGGCTTATGGCAGCGTAACGGAAAATTATTGGAAAGATGGTTATATCGGAGGCTTGGAATACACCTACAAAGGTATCATAGACATCATTGCTTATTATGGTTACCATGATTTTGATAAAGATAATTTCGTCGATGAAGGGTTACCTCTTACCAAAACTCCCGGTGAAACCGAAATAGAAGGCGGGTTGGAATACTGGTTTTTGCGCACCGATCCGAGTAAAGATCGGGACATCAGCGTTGGTGTGTGGGCTGAATATGGCATTGGAAATTATAAAGATTTTGACTGCACTCTTCCCGGTCAAACTACTTATGAAGCAACCGATTGGACAGCCTTTTCCACCGGTTTTGATTTTTCCATTAAATTCGCTATGGAAAATAATTGGTTTTTGCAGCCTTTCTGGTGGATCGGTGAAACCTGGGTCGAGGACAATTTCAAAGTAAACGACGCTAAAGACAGCAACGACCTTTCCGGCACGTACACAGGATTCGGTTTGGTTTTACAGAAAAAATTGCCCTGTGGCAATTCGATTTTCTTCAGTCCGGAAATAGATATGAACGATCTTGAATCCGCAAACAACACAGCTTTCATCATGTCCGTTGGTTATAATTACAAATTAGGAAAATAATCCGTTAACAGCACCGACCGCCAGTGTAAAAGCTGACGGCCGGTTTTTTATTTCTTGGTGAATCAGTTTAAATTTCTTTTATCCCTGTTCCTGCAAAAAATAGATTTGCCATAATTCCTTTTGGGAAGAATGCAGTAGCGGTTTTAATACGGTTTTTCCCATTTTCCCGATACTTTTTCCCAGGTAGGAAAGCTCCTCGAATTTGGCTTTGATCTCATCATCGACGACCGGTATTAATCCACTTTCACGCATCAATAAAATCCCTTTGGCTCGGATCGCCAATTCCAGGTAAATCCGCAAATAGCAAAATAAATCCAACACGATTTCACCGCTGAAAGAATTGCGAAATCCCGCTAAATAGAGTCCTTGCGGTGTCTTAGAAAACTTCCCGCTGCGCAGCTGTTCCAACAAAGCCACATCCGTATCGAAACCCTGTTGAAGCCAGACAGCGGTTTGTTTCTCGCTCATGCTGAAAAGTACCATCATCAAAAGCGGCAAACTCACTACTTGCAGGATCGTATTTGTAAGTGGCGGCAATAAAAAGAGATTGAAGAAACTGTGAATAATAATCGCGGTTACTAATCCCGGTAAAACAAAGACGCCTTTACTGCTGCGTTGTTCCGCAACGACTGCCATCATGATGCAGACGGCTGTCGTGCCGCCGTGCATCAGGGCAGTGCCGAAGCCGCGCAGGATCCACAACATCAGGTTGGCATCCTGAACATGCAAAAGATAATAACAATTTTCCACCAACGCAAAGCCACTGCCCACGGCGAAGCCGATGATGGCGCCATCCGCAATGAATCCGATACGACCGCGACGCAAAAGTAACAAGGGCCACAATGCTTTCAAACTTTCTTCGACGACGGGTGCAATCGCAATTTGCAAAATATTGGTATCGAGCACCAGTAAGGCGATCTTATTCACTCCGAATGCGATCAAGGCAGCGGTGCAACCTATCCCACCGGACTGTAAGAGTTTTCTCGGTTTAAGCAGTCTGTAATTATCCAGCACCACCAACATGCCCAAAAAGGCAAAAACCGGCAGCAAACTGATCAGAATCCTTAACATTAAAATATTTTCAGGCTGATCATCAGCTCTTCGGAACGACGCCAGTCTTCATCCCACGCCAGCGCTGCCCCGAAGGAAAGTGTCGTGTCCATCAAAGATAACGTGATCAAGCGCAGATCATACTGCATTCCTACATTATAATACCAATCTTTCTCTCCCTGCGTTACGTCTGTTACCAGCACCGAGCAGAAAAGAGAAGGACGAAGCCAACGGGCATAAAAAGCTGGAACTCCCACCTTCCTAAACCGTAACGGCGGCAGATTCTTTTCCAGCATGGAACGCATAAAACTGCGTCCACCCGCTTCATCGATATCCAAGCCGGGAAAAGAATCGAAATCGTGGTAGCGCTTGATTTCACCCCGATCGATCCAGTTATTTCCGAATCCGCCAAAATAAAAACGGGTAAAACTATTATCAGAATCTGCAAAATTATAACCGGCAGCATTTCGCCACCAAACGGAAGAATGATGCAGCGGTAGCGGTACGCCAATATCCGCACCAACACGAAGATAAGGATAGAATTCTTCATTAACCAGCGAAGTGGCAGTTTTTACCTCGAATTTATATCCCTTTTCGCTTTCCACCGCTCCCAAAGAACTCTGTAAGTAGTTGTATTTCCAGTCGATAGAAGCCTGATATAATTCATTATATCCGGCATTCACATTTTGATATTCCGGTAGAACTTCCAAATCACCGAAACCATCTGCGGTTAAAGAAATTTCCATATAACGCGGCTGATCGTAAATCAGATTTCTGGTGTAACCAATTCCATAAGAATAGCCTTTACGACTGGTTTTAGTAGGTCCGAAAAGATCATAAAAATCTGCCTGATTCCAACCTCCGCGCAAACTGAAATTGCGATATTTCAAATCACCTTTCAGATGCATTTTTTCTTCGTCCGGCAGTTTTTTCTGTGGCGTGTACGAAGCCGTCAAAGCCAGTTTCAGAAAACCGATCGCATCCTGCCAGGCGGCATGATATCCCCAGGAAACATAATCTTTATAACCTTCTGCGATGGGATAAGCACCCGTCATGATGAAATTTTTAAAGAGATGATAATCGCCCTGGTAAACCGTAAGAGAGTCCAGTGGTATGGCAGCCGGAGAGCCGTCTCCCCAGTTTTTCACTTCGGGATATTTATCGAAAACCCGCTGTCCCAAATTTTCTATCGCACTCACTTTTTCCAACGCCCGATTGGAAATCCAGCCCGGAATCCAACCCTGTCCGCCCACATAATCGAACACGATCAGCGAATCGGCATTCACGGGAACAGGTCGGAAAAAACCGGTTTCACAATTAGAAATAATGGACATATCAGCGAGCGCAAAATCGTAACGATAAACATTGGAAACACCGGAATAATAGGACGTTCCGAAAAGATAATTTCCATCTTCGGAGAAAACGAAATTTGCCGGAGAACTGTAATCGAAATCGAAAATCTGTTTGTAGGAAGCATCCCCGGATTGCAGTTGCGGCAGATCGAATAATGCCAATTCCTGATGTCCGTCGATCTGAGTAATGGCAGCAGTCATTTTTCTGCCGTCCGGTGAAATATCCAGATCATAACAATCACTGCCGTAAGGGAAGGCATAAATCGCCATCCAATCCGTGTAAGGTGGTTCCAGGCGGATGATCGTGGAAATGCCGTTCTCATGACGCACGCCCCACAATGAACGATCCGCTTGATTCAATGCCAGATCACCGGCGCGCAGATCGGTAATCAGACGGGTGGATTTTCCCGCATCGATTTCCACCACTTCGAGATCACGACGATAAAAATTATCCGAAGTATAAAACAATCGATTGTTTTGCTCATCCCAAACCAAAGAAGTGGTAAAATAGGTGGCTGCACCTTTGATGTTACAGATTTTTCGTTTTTCACCCGTTAATACGTTTATCGCCAGAATAT
>DAISYT010000086.1:0-7898 GCA_036825175.1 Candidatus Cloacimonadota bacterium | reverse complement strand
GTCCGGCAGCTGCCGGACGCGGCTGCAAAGGAATTGCAGCACTCCAAAACCGTCATCTGGAATGGCGATGATGAAAACGGTAATCCTGTTGCTTCGGGAGTTTATCTTTACCGATTGAAAACCGGAGATGTGAACATCAGTAGGAAGTGTTTGCTTGTGAAATAGGAGTAAATTTATTAAGAAATATGAGAAATAAGATTCCCGTTTTTCTTCTTTTATTCATTTCAATGCCATTTCTGCATTCCCAAACCGAACTGGACAGCCTGAAAACTAAGCTTGAAACAGCGAGCGGTTCCGACAGAATTGAATTACTAAACCAAATTTCCTCCCAATTATTGCTCACCGATCATCCCGAAACAAGCCGACCTTATATCGAAGCTGCGTTGCAGGAAGCAGCCGGGAAAAGCCGCAGCAAAACTCTGGCTCTGAACAATTTGGGTTTATATCTAAAGGAAATATCGGAATACGATTCGGCTTATGTGGTTTTGCAGGAAGCTTCTCAGCTTGCAGAAAATTATGGTTACCAGGAATTACTTCCGGATATCTACAGCCATCTCGGTTCGGTTTTGTATAAACTTTCCCAATGGAACGAAGCATTGGGATATAATCAAAAAGCCGTTCTTCAGGAAAGCGACGAACGAAAAAATACCAATAGATTATTGAACATCGGTAAAATCTACTTCTATCAGGGAGATTTGAACCAAGCGCTGTTTTATTATCAAAAAGCCGGTGATAATGCCGAACATTTTGCAGACGATCTCGGTTGTGCCAATGCCTGCAAAGAGATCGGAACGATTTATAATAAATGGGGAAAATATTCCGAAGCGAGAGAATATTATTTCAAAGCATTGCAGAGTTATGAGAAGTTGGATGATAAAAAGCAAACAGCCAATATTCTGAACGAGATCGGCTCGAATTATCGCAAAGAAAAAGCTTATCACAAAGCCATCGAATACCAGGAAAAATCCTTGCAGATCAAAAAGGAAATAAACTATAAATACGGCATGGCAGCTTCTTTGAACGGATTGGGAATTTCCTGGAAGATGCTGGGAGAATACTCCATCGCCCTGAAATATTACCATGAAGCTCTGCAAATCCAGGAAGAGATAAAAGATGAGATGGGTGCTGCCGCCACGATCAGCAATATCGGGTTGATCTACCAGGCGATGGGAGATGACGACCAAGCCCTGCGGAACTTTTTAAAAAGCGAACAACTGGCTCGTAAAATTGGTTATAACGAATTATTGATCAACAACTTACTGGCAATCTCCGATGTTTATGAAACCAAAAATGATTTTCAAAATGCTTTATCATATTTCTCTCTATCCGTCACAATAAAGGACTCGATCTTCAATCAGGATAAACACAAACAATTTGCCGAAATGCAGACCAAATACGAAACTGTGGAAAAAGAAAAAGAAAACGAGCAGCTAAAACACGATCTCGAATTGAATAACCTGATTATTTCCCGACAAAAAGAACAGCGCAATTTCTTACTGTCGATCGTCGGCATTATCTTAATTTTTTCCGGTTTTATCTTCCTGCTTTATAAACAGAAACTGAAAGCATTCCGGGCGCTGCAAAAAGCCAACGATATCATCCGGCGCCAGAAACAGGAACTGGAAATCATGAACAAAACCAGGGACAGATTCTTTTCCATTATCGCTCACGATCTGCGGAACTCCATCGGTTCGACACAGATGGGAGTGGAACTGTTGGATAACACCGCCGAATTATCAGCAGAAGAACTGAATCTGGTAGTCGGTGAGATGAAAACTTCGGTCAAAAATCTGTCTAATTTGCTGGAAAATCTTTTGGCATGGGCACGCCTGCAAATCGGGAAAACTCACGCCGATCCCGTCTGCTTCGATCTGACCGAAATCGTGCAGGAAATATCTGCTACTTTCAAAGCCAAACTGTCTCAGAAAAATCTTGCTTTGAACGTCGATTTGCCGGCTGTTAATCCAATTTTTGCCGATCGCAACATGGTGCGTTCCATTTTGCATAACCTGCTTTCCAATGCCATCAAGTTTTCCCATGAAAACGCTGAAATACGCATCTCGCAGAAAATTGATGACAAAAATTTCCGGATCAGTATTTCGGACGATGGTGTGGGAATGAGTGAAGATATGCTCTCCCGGCTTTTCCGGGTCGATGAAGTGGTCACGACTCCGGGAACATATCAGGAAAAAGGAACGGGTTTGGGATTGATTTTATGCCAGGAATTCGCCGAACAGAACGGCGGCAAGATTCGAATGGAAAGTAAGTTCGGCAGCGGCACGACAGCAACTTTGATCTTACCAGTAGGTGCTCCGGCAGAAATTTGATCCTGAATATAAAAGGTAATTATGACAAATATCCTGGTCGTCGATGATGATATACTGATAAATCTGGCACTAAAAAAGTGGCTCGAAACTGCTGGTTATTCGGTGAAAACCGCTTTCAGCGGTTCACAGTCTTTCGTCATTTTAAGCGATTTCGATCCCGACATTATTCTGTTGGATTATCGTCTCCCTGATACCGACGGTTTTACTTTGCTCAAGAAATATCGTAAAACTAATCCGCGTACGGCGGTGATTATGATCACATCTTACGGCGACATTCCTACCGCTGTCGCTGCTATTAAAGCCGGTGCCACGGATTTCCTGCCGAAGCCGGTCGATAAAAATGAGCTGTTACGTTTGGTGAACTTGCTTTCCCTACAGCAGGAGCCATCATTATCTTACGAAGATGTAACCGCATTTATGGGCAACAGCCCGGCTCTGCAGCAGGTTTTGCAGGATATTAACCGAGTCAGTAAACATGATATAACCGTTTTTTTGGAAGGTGAGACCGGTACGGGAAAAGAACTTTTTGCCCGTATGATCCATGCACGAAGCCCGCGTCGGGATAAGCCTTTTATTCCTGTGGATTGCGGTGCGATTCCCGAAACGCTGTTTGAAAGCGAGCTGTTCGGTCATCTGAAAGGTGCTTTCACAGGAGCGATTTCCGATAAAAAAGGCAAGTTTGAATTAGCCGGCGGCGGCACACTTTTCTTAGATGAGATCAACAGTTTACCGCAGAATTTACAACCCAAATTTCTGCGGGTTTTACAGGAAAATGAATTTCAGAAACTAGGCGACGAAAAATCCACTCACATCGATGTTCGCATCATTGCAGCATCCAATAACAACATTTATGAAGACGTGAAAAAAGGCAGTTTCCGCGAAGATTTATTCTACCGTTTGCACGAATTCAAAATCGATCTGCCCACTTTGCAGCAGCGCCGGGAAGACATCATGGTGATCGCGCGGTATTTTCTACAGGAATGCCGCGAAAAGTATCAGAAAGACATCTCAGATTTTTCCGCAGCAGCAGCGGAAGTTTTGCAAAATTACGACTGGCCCGGCAATATCCGGGAATTGAAAAATGCGGTAAAAAGTGCCGTCATTCTCTGCAATTCCCACACGATAGCAACCGAGCACCTGCATCTGAAAAATATCCGCAAACTCTCTTCCGAATTCCAACCCGCACGGACACCGGAAAATGAAGCTTTCAGCCTGAAAAATCTCACTTCCAAAACCGAAGAAGAAATGATCGTGAAAGCTTTGCAGAAAACCAGATATAATAAAACCGAAGCAGCCAAACTGCTGGGGATCAGCCGCAGCAAATTTTACAAAATTCTGGAAAAGATCGATCTGCACGAATAATGTCTTTTCTTTGCACAAATTGTTTTAAAAAAAAGCGAAAATCCGCTTTTCCCTACCCATTATCAAACGCGTCTCATAATTGTATTTTCTTTGTTTACAATCCGTTACGATAGATATCCTCACTCCCATACAGCTTTGGCATGAGATTGGCTGTATTTTATTAAAAAGAATTTTAATAAGTGAGGTAAATATGAAAAGAATTAGCTTGGTTTTGATATTATTGTTATTTGCTGGTCTGATTTGGGCTGGCTTTGATCTGGAAAATTTTAATGATGCTTCGGCGTGGGAAGGTTATACGATAAACACCAACTATCCTTATTATAATGTCATGACATTTAATGGAAATAATTGGAAGTTTTATGATGTGGTAAAATATACTTCAGGAAGTGATTATGAGCTTGAACTGCATGGTTCCAATTCAGGAAAAGTATCAAGTCATTATTTTGAAAATGGGGTCGGAACCATCACCTTCAGTGCTGCAAAATTATCAGATGTATCGACAGATATTAAAGTGTTGTATTCCAATAATGACAACTATTACACTCAAGTAATTTATAACTATAACATGTATGTAACCATTTCCAGTACATCATCTTTAACCTATAATATTCCTGTAAATCAACCTGAAGCCCATTACATCAGGATTCAAGCACATTATGGGAATGTTCGCATCGATGATATTTCTGTTTCGGACGAATTTTCCGTCGTTATTCCCACAGTCACTGTTGCCAGTGTTACAGACATTACCAAATTCACAGCAAGCGGAGGTGGAAACGTTACTTCGGACGGTGGAGGAACCGTTACTGCCCGTGGCATCTGCTGGAATTCTTCGGAAGTACCTCATTTATCAAACTGTGGAGACAATTATACTGTGGATGGTACGGGAACAGGTTCTTTCACCAGTGCGCTAACCGGTTTGGATGCCAATACTTCTTACCGCGTGCGAGCTTACGCCACCAATTCTGCCGGAACAGCTTATTCCGAATTTAATTTCCCGGCACAGTTCACCACCGATAATTACGTGGCTCCCACAGCAACGACAAATAATGCTTCCGATGTGAATCATGTTTTTGCTCATTTGAATGGAATCGTGAATGGCGATGAAGCATCGACAACCGTAGTATTTGAATATGGATTAACCGACAGTTATGGCAGCGAAGTTACCGCAGATCAGAGTCCGCTGGCGGGAGCCGGAGATCAGTTTGTGCAAGCCGCCTTGCATGAATTAAACGAATTTACCACCTATCATTATCGGGTGAAAGCAACCAATGTGATCGGTACAACTTATGGCGATGACATGACGTTTACTACCACCAATAATCCTAATCAGACTTCTACGCAATCCATTCCCGCAGCCACGCCCGATCCCGATCCCATCGATTTCACCGGAACCGGCGTCACCATCGATTTTTCCGGCGTGAGTGGAGCAACCGGTTCAGATGATGTAACTGTCGATCAATTCAATGAGCCACCCACCAGCTTAACCGGTCTGATCGGCTCGGAAGTAAATGTTGCCGGAAGTAGTTATTTGTTCACCAATCACACCGGATTTGTTTTCTCTGCAGTAGTACAATTTCTGGTCGATGAATTAACCGGCATCAATACTGCTTTTTTCTCTGATATGGAAGATGGAGAACAAACGGATATAAAATTATGGAAACGACCGGAATATGGTTCCGGTGAGTTTGTGAACCAGGGTTATTTATCGTATAATGATGGAACCGATAACGTGAATAATACACCTGATGATTATCTTTACCTGGAGGGAGTCGGCAGTTTTAGTGAAGTCACTTTCACTTCCGATGAAGATCATCCGTTGCCGGTAACTCTTTCCGGGTTCTCAGTTCGGTTCGCCGATAATGAGAATATCATTTCCTGGATAACCCAATCGGAAACAGATAATCTGGGCTGGAATTTATATCGCAGCGAAAATCCGGAAGGTTGGCTGGAAAATAATGTAATGCAATTAAATACAGGCATCATCGCCGGAGCCGGAACCACTTCCACACCAACCCAATATGAATTTATCGACGATTATTCTCTGGTTGAAGAACATACTTATTTTTATTGGTTGGAAAGCATCAGTTATGGGCAGGAAATAGAAATGGTCGGTTCCGTTTCCATTACCATACCCACTTCCGGTGAAACTCCAGCCATTGCATTTACCCGGTTATCCGCCAATTATCCCAATCCGTTCAATCCTTCCACCAGAATGAGATTATCGATTTCAGATAATCAGATGGGAAGATTAACTATTTATAATATTCGGGGAGAACTGATTTTTGAGCAGAATTTTTCTGCCGGAGAACATGAATTTACCTGGAATGCGGATCGCTTTCCTTCCGGAATCTATTTCTACAAACTTGCTTCCGATAATTATTCAAGAACCAGAAAAATGATTTTGTTGAAATAAAGAAAGATTGATAGGATTAGAAAATGAAAAAACAATTTATTTTAGTCGTTATACTGGCAGTCGCCGTCAGCGTTTTCTCCCAAACACCGCAATGGGAATGGGCAGTATCCCCGGAAGGACCGGCAAACGGTAATGAATATTCTTATGCTATTGCTACCGATTCGGCTGGAAATAGTTATATTACGGGCTATTACACTTACTCGATAACCTTGGGCAGCATTACTTTATCCTGTGATTGGTTAGAACTTTTCGTGGCAAAAATGGATGCGGACGGTAACTGGCTTTGGGCTGTGGATGCAGAAGGAACTAACTGGGGAAAATGTGGATGGGATATCGCTGTCGATGAAGGCGGTTGTTGTTACGTCACGGGATATTATACCGATTCAGCAACTTTTGGAAGTACCACTCTCAGCGGAAACGGGCAGCAAATGTTCGTGGCAAAAGTCGTCGAAGGAGAATGGATTTGGGCCGTAGGCACGAATAATGCCACCGATATAAATTACGGCAAAGGTATTGCCGTCAGCGCAAGCGGACAAAGTTACATAACCGGTTCGTTTAGCGGAACTGTTAGTTTGGGAGATCATGCCATCACCAGTGCCGGTGCTTCTGATATTTTCATGGCAAAGCTCGATGAAGACGGAAACTATCTGTGGGTCAAACAAGCCGGTAGCATTTCCGATGATGGCGGGTATAGTGTTGCCACCGATACTGCCGGCAATAGCTACTTTACCGGTTATTTCAAAGAAACGATTACTTTCGGAAATACTTCCCTCACCAGCAATGGAAACACCGATGTTTTTGTGGCGAAACTCGAGGGATCAGGTAACTGGCAATGGGCAGTTCAGGCAGGAGGTTACGTTTCGGATATTGGAAAATCCCTTTCTCTCGATACCTCAGGAAATGTTTACCTCACAGGAGCATTCGACACTTCAGCCACTTTTGGTCCCTTTTCTCTCACCAGTTATGGTGGCGTTGACGCTTATGTAGCAAAGCTGGATACGGTTGGCAACTGGATTTGGGTGGAACAAGCCGGCAGTCCGTATTATGCTGATGAAATTGGTTATGATATCTTTACCAGAGCAAATGGAGACAGTTACATAACCGGAAAGTATTGTTATTTTTGCAATTTTGGCTCAATCCAGATTGCCGGATCTGGCGATAATGATGTATTCGTAGCGAAGATCGATGTGGCTGGAAATTGGTTATGGGCACTACCGGTAACTGCGGACGACGATGGAACGGCAATCAGCATAGATAATGCAGGAAATGGTTATCTGACCGGCTACTACAATAACACGGCTGTTTTTGGTGGTTTTTCTCTTATCAGCAGCGGTAATAAAGATGTTTTTGTAGCAAAACTGGGCAGTGACACCGGCAGCGGAAATGAAACAATTCCGACAATAATCGAACTTTTCAATTATCCCAATCCGTTCAATCCCAGCACGACGATAAGTTTTAGCGTAACGCAAAGCTCTGCCTTTGCGACTCTTGAAATCTATAATATCAAAGGACAGAAGGTAAAAACTTTGGACTGCTGCAATTCCTTTGCAGCCGCAGCAAAGGAATTGCTGCACTCCAAAACTGTCACCTGGAATGGCGATGATGAAAATGGCAAGCTGGTTTCATCCGGTATCTATTTTGCCAGACTAAAAGCCGGCAAAACCGAAGCAAAGTGTAAGATGCTGCTGTTGAAATGAAAGAGGCAGAGATGCAATACATTTCGTCTGAAGAGAACTTCTACCGCAAAGGCGCAAAAAAGTGCCGGCATTCTGAGGTAAATAACCTCTTGAGATTTA
>DAISYT010000085.1:0-7916 GCA_036825175.1 Candidatus Cloacimonadota bacterium | reverse complement strand
TTATACAATATAACTCATTTTATTGCAGTGAGTTATATGATATGCAAAAGACTTTATTTAATAAATATTATATGGGAGATATAATGAAATTTAGCGTTTTGATGGTCGTCATTCTTCTCACCGCCAGTCTGGCAGCCAACTCGATTTTTTCTTTCGATGGTATGCCCGTCCGGTTTTATGGAAATGACGTTTATGGCATGGGAATGGGTGATACCGGTATCGCCGATCTACATCGTATAAACCCCAATTTCACCAATCCTTCGATGACTGTTACGGCTAACAAAGTACTCTTTTCTACGGCTGCTTCACTGGGTTATATGTGGTATAAAGACGATCTTGATAATTCTTTCCGTGACGATGGAATGCAGTTGCCTTATTTTCAACTGGCAGTGCCGCTGTTAAATCATCGCATTGGCTTTAACTTTAATTCCATGGCTTCCGGTGTACTGAAAAATTCCTGGAATACCCAGTTTGTAACTTCCGGCGGAGACACCCTTACTTATCGTGAAATAAACAAATTGAGTTCATCGCTGTTTAAAGCCGATCTGATCTACGCTTACAAAAATCCCATCGCCAATGTGGGAGTGGCGGTAACCTATTATTTGGGACATCGCATTCAATATTGGAAACTGGATTTTGACGACAACGATTACAAAGACACCAAATACGAAATCGAAAAAGACTTTAAAAATCCCGGTGTTACCTTGGGTGCCAGCAAAAAAATCGATAACCTCTCTCTGGCTCTTTCTTATTCCAGTCACACCAAACTGGACGGCGACGTTTATTTTAAATACGGACATACTCCTTTGGCAGATACGCTCGATTGGAAAGACAATTGTCTGTTTGAAGTTCCGGCAAAAATTTCCGGAGGTGTTTCCTACAAATTACTGGAGAAATATAAAGCCAGCCTGGAATTTCATTATGAAATGTGGAAGGATACCGAACTCTATGACAAAAATACTTACAAGCTCGGTTTCGGCGTGGGCTATGATCCATTGAGCGGATACGGCAATTGGTACGAACGCATTCCACTGCGTTGCGGAGCTTATATTAGCGAACTTCCTTTCGAGAAAAACGATGCTAAAATCATGGAAAAAGCTCTTACCTTCGGTACCTCGATCCCGCTGAAATCCGCCAATAAAAAATTTGAAATTGCCGTGCAATACATTACCCGTGGCGAGGTGGATAAAAACGGTCTCAGCGACCATTCACTCATGTTCAGTTTTGGCATTGTCGGCTTCGATATTTTTCTGAAAAGTCCTAAAAAAATTGAACCGCGTGATATTCCCCAAGCTGACAATAATCTGGCAGATTAGTAAATTATGAAGTTCAAATGGAGTTATAACGAAATAAACGACCGATCAGTTTTTGATCAGATCAAACGGAATCGCCATATTTCGGATACTTTTTTGAACTCCGGTTTTGAAGATATTCCCTCTCCTTCCTGCATGAAAGATATGGATAAGGCGGCAGATCGCATCATTGCTGCCGTTCGCCAGAATCAGAAGATCATGATCTATGGTCACGATGATGTGGACGGCATTACGGCTACTTATATCCTTTTCGATTTTCTGGAAAAACTCGGCTTCCAAAATCATTTTTATTACATTCCCAACCGGCTGCTGGAAAATCACGGTATTCCGCTCAGCCTGGTGCAGCGGCTTATTCAGGATGAATTTAATTTACTGGTTACCGTAGATGGCGGAATTTCCGAATTCAGTATCGTGGACGACCTTTCTCTGCTCGGTATCGAGGTGATTATTACGGATCATCATATCGTGCAAAATACCATTCCCGACGCTTATGCCGTGGTCGATCCCAAACAGGAGGATTGCCTTTATCCCGACGATATGATCGCCGGAGTGACCATTTCTTATTTTCTGGTGCAGGCGATCGCCCAAAAACTCCATTTTGAACCGGACAACAATTACTTGTTCTGGGTAGGAGTGGGAACGGTGGCGGATAAAGTGCCGTTGTTAGGTGTGAATCGGCTTATTCTAAAAGAAGTTCTGGCAAACTGGTTTGACTTCGATGATATATCGTTAATTGCCATGCAACCGTATTTGGTGGCAGCGCCGAATCTGGATAAAAGAATCGGGATCATCAAATATATTACAAGGCTGCTTTCCAACGGCAGACAGCCTTTTGGCGAGCATCTGGCGCTGAATTACCTGCTGGCTTCTCAGGAAGAAAAGGCGATCATTCTGCAAAATCTGGTGCAGGAACAACGCGAATACGATACGCAATTGAATCTGACCAGCGAATATTTGAAGGAAACGATTCAACTTCAAAATGAAAATTTTCTGATCTTTTACGATGACGACAATAAAATCGATATCCGTTTCATGGGCGTGGCAGCTTCCCAGATTTCCAGTAAATACAAAATTCCGGTTGTCATCCTGAAAAAACGTGACGACATCGTTACGGGTGAGGCTCGTACCACCAAAGGTTTTTGTCTGATCAAGGCTTTCCATCATTGTCGGAATGCGCTCATTCAATACGGCGGACATTCCCGCGCTGCCGGGTTCACCGCCAGAGAAGAAGCTATGGAAGATTTCCGAACCCTTTTCGCAGATTATGTGAAACAGAATCGGGAAGTTATTGAAAACAATAAAGAATTACTGATCGATGCCGTTTTTACCATCGACGGTATCGACGAATTTTTTTCCTACATTCAATCTGAATATCAGGAAATGCAGCCGTTTGGACAAGGGAACAAAAATCCCAAATTTCTGCTGAAAAATTATAACCCTGCCAGAGATTGGAAAAAATTGAAACTAAAAGACGAGGTAGATCGATTGGATGCCGATAAAACTTACGAAATCGTATTCAAATTCAAAGGTTCATTTTTCCGGCTGATCGATTATCGGGAAGTGGCGAATTAATAGAAAACAGAGGAGAAATAGATGAAGATAAACAGAGAACTCTGCGATGTATGTGGTACTTGCGTGGCGGTTTGTCCGGCAGATGCCATCATTGTTTCGGAATTTAAAGTTACCATAAATAATGAAAAATGTATTCACTGCCAAAATTGCCTGAAGGTTTGCCCCATCAAAGCGATTTCCGAGGGGGAAGCATGATCAAAGACAGATACGATGTGGTGGTGATTGGCGCCGGACCGGCAGGAAGCGTGGCAGCCAGATTCGCAGCGGAAAACGGCGCTTCCGTGCTGATGCTGGAACGTGATCGGGAAGCAGGTATTCCGGTGCGTTGTGCCGAAGGCGTTTCTCATGCCGGCATCGAACCTTTTATCGAAATCGACCAACGTTGGATTGCTGCTAAAATCGATATTGCCAAATTGCATTCTCCCAACGGAGAAACAGCCGTAATGTATAACAACGGAACAGGTTACGTTTTGGAACGCCGTATTTTTGACACGGCATTATGTAATCTGGCAGTGGAAAAAGGAGCTGATTTCCTGACCAAAGCGGATGCGCTGGATTTAGTTTGGGAAGACGGCAAAATTGCCGGCGTTAAATATAAATATCTCGGCGAGATCAAAACCGTGAAATGCGATATCGTGCTTGGAGCGGATGGCGTGGAATCCCGCGTGGGACGCTGGGCAGGTATTAAGACTAACCTCAGTTTGGAAGACATCGATACTTGCGTGCAATACACAATTTCCGGCGTAGAGATAGATGAAACAGCCTGCGAATTCTTTTTTGGCAACGAAGTGTGTCCCGGCGGCTACATCTGGATTTTCCCAAAAGCCCCCAATACTGCCAACGTGGGAATCGGAATTGCCGGCAACCTGGCAGCAAAAAAGGGTCCGAAAGTATATTTGGATGAATTCATGGCAAAAAGATTTCCCGATGCCAGAATCAATTACACGGTTTACGGTGGCGTTCCTACGGCTGCCACTCTTAAACAAATCGTGAAAGATAACCTGATGCTGGTCGGCGACGCTGCTCATCAGGTAAATCCGATTACGGGCGGAGGTATCGTGCAGGCGATGATTGCTGCGCGGATAGCCGGAGAAGTAGCTGCGGAAGCCGTAAAAACCAAACAGTTTTCCGAAAAATTCCTGAAAAAATATCCCAAAGAATGGGATCAAAAATTGGGTAAAACGCAAAAAACCATGTATGCCATGAAAGATAAATTTCTGGGAATGTCC
This sequence comes from Candidatus Cloacimonadota bacterium, assembly GCA_036825175.1. Taxonomy (GTDB): domain Bacteria; phylum Cloacimonadota; class Cloacimonadia; order Cloacimonadales; family TCS61; genus B137-G9. The sequence goes on along the minus strand of DAISYT010000085.1, from coordinate 3,802 downwards.
GATGAAAGATTCAATAACATCGTCAGTTTCTGTCAGAAAATTCCACCGGAGGAATTCAGTTTGAAAGCACTTTTCACCGAAGCAGTAAAAGGCGATCCCAAACTGATGCTGGAAGTAGCCAAAGCTTTCGTGGTGAGCAAAATAAAACAGAAATGACGCAAAGACAAAAAGGTGAATTTTCCCGCAAAGCCATCCATTTTAGTTTGATTCTGTTACCTCTGGGCTACCGCTATCTGGTGAGTTATAACAAAGAAATCACACTGATCATTCTCTCTTCCTTACTATTCATTGCTCTCATCGTGGAAATTCTGCGGGTAAAACATGCCACCTGCAAACGCCTATTTTTCGATCTCTTTGGCTTAATGATGCGCCGCCGCGAATATCATGATTTTACCAGCGCCACTTATATGCTGATCTCCGTGGTTATCGCCATCGCTGTTTTTCCGCCGGAAATCGCCTTTGCCGCCATTTCGTTTTTAGCTATCGGCGATACATTGGCAGCTTTAGTCGGATTGCAATTCGGCAAAAGAAAATTCTGCGGTATGCCTAAAAGTTTGGAAGGCAGTTTAGCCTGTTTTATCGGAACGTTCGTTTTCGGAATGTTTTTTTTAGAACCGATCATGGCTTTTAGCGGAGCATTGGCAGCTACTTTGGCAGAATTGCTGCCACTTCATTTTGATGATAATATCAAAGTGCCGATCATTTCCGGTATCGTGATGTTGGCGGTGAGTTATGCGATTTAATGAATTGGCTCACGAAAAGTACTGAATATGCAAAAGCAAAGAAGCCGCGAATTATCACAGATACACGCTGATAAAATCTGTAAGATTAAAGTGAGGTATTATTATGTTAAAACATGGTGGCTTATCTTCTGATATAATTCAATGTTTCTATGAAGTTTACAATGAACTTGGCAGAGGATATTTGGAATCTGTATATCAGAATGCCTTGATGGTACGATTTCAGGAAAGATTCATTCCTGCCGAAAAAGAAAAGAAAATCGATGTATATTTCCATGAACAAATAGTCGGAAAATTTAGAGCAGATATCATTGTGGATGACAGAATAATACTTGAAATCAAAGCTGTAAAAGCTATCACAGAAGAACATGAAGCTCAATTATTGAATTATTTGAGAGCGACCAGGATCGAAGTAGGATTAATTCTTAATTTTGGCGACGAACCAACTTTTGACAGGAAAGTATATGATAATGACAGAAAAAAATAGCTGCGGATTTTTAGCAAATATTCAGGTTAAAAAAGAAATTACTAGCAACATCCTGTCTAATAAAATAAATCCGTGTTACATCTGTGTGGATCAGCGGCAGAAATGAAAAAATATCCGTGTACAAGCCGTATAAATCGGCGGCAAAAAGAGGTAACTAAATGAAATTATCGTTTGTTATTCCGGTCTTTAATGAAGAAGAAAGCCTGAAACAACTTTATGCGGAACTCCTTGAAAACATAAGCGGATATGAATACGAAATCATATTTGTGGACGATGGTTCCACGGATCGCAGTTACGAGGAAATCTGCAAAATATGTGCTTTGGATCAGAAGGTAAAATTGATCCGTTTCCGCAAAAATTTTGGTAAAGCAGCCGGGTTGCAAACCGGGTTTTCACGCGTCAGCGGAGACATCATTTTCACTTTGGATGCCGATCTGCAAGATGATCCCAAAGAAATTCCCGCCTTCCTGAAAAAGCTGGAGGAAGGATACGATCTGGTAACGGGATGGAAGAAAAAACGCCTCGATCCTATCGGCAAAACTGTGCCCTCCAAACTGGCAAATTCGGTGATGAATCGTGCGTTCAATCTGAAAATTCACGACCATAATTGCGGCTTCAAAGCTTACCGCCGGGAAGTGATCGAGGAGATCGATGTTTACGGCGAAATGCACCGCTACATTCCGGCTTTGGCGCAGGCAAAAGGCTTCACGATCGCCGAAATTCCCGTGCATCATCGCCAGAGAAAATACGGCGTTTCCAAGTATGGTGTGGAACGGTTCTTTCGCAGTTTTCTGGATTTACTTACCGTGAAACTCGTGACCGGATATTTGCACAGCCCGCTCTATCTTTTCGGTCGCATCGGCGCCGGGTTTAGCCTCGTCGGTTTTCTTCTTGCCCTTTATCTCTCGATTATGAAAATCGCTTTTCATCAGCCGTTGTACAACCGTCCTTTACTCTATCTTGCCACCCTGCTCATCATCGTGGGATTGCAATTCTTTTCCATCGGTTTATTGGGAGAATTGATCGTGAATCAGGGACGCAAAATGAACAAAGACAGGCAAATCTCGATCAAAGAAATCAGAAATTTTTAGGAAGTAATTTATGCAAAATCATCTTTCCGAATTTATCGAAATCATGCAGAATGCCGGCTTAAACGATTTGACGATCCAGTCTTTTTCTGATTATTACTACAAAATTCTGGATGGCGTTTCCGGCAAATTGAGCGAAAATGAGATCGAACCTCCGGCAGAAGATAACATCGTAACTTATGAAAATCTTCATTCCGAACCGGGAACTCCCCTCGATAAACTGGTCGTGATCAAATTGAACGGCGGATTGGGAACCAGCATGGGTTTGAAGAAAGCCAAGACTTTGCTCAAAGTAAAAGGCGAATGGAATTTTCTGGATATTATTGTACGTCAGATATTGGAATTGCGCGATGCCAGCGAAACCGACATTCCGCTTATTTTTATGCACAGCTTCAATACCAGGCAGGATTCTTTGGAATATTTATCCCGTTATTCCGGCTTGGCTCTGCCGAATCTTCCTCTGGATTTTATGCAAAATAAATTTCCTAAAATCAGGCAGGAAGACCTCGCTCCCCTGCATAATGAAAACGATGATTTGAATTGGAATCCACCCGGACACGGCGAGATTTACAGCGTTTTATCCAGTTCGGGAGTGCTGGATACATTGTTGGAAAATGGCTATGAATACGCTTTTCTGTCCAATTCTGATAATCTGGGAGCTGTGGTGGATAAGAAAATTCTCGGTTATTTTGCCGAACGGAAAATTCCTTTTTTGATGGAAGTCTGCCGCCGTTCACACGTAGATAAAAAAGGCGGTCATCTGGCTCAAACCCACAGCGGACAGCTGATCCTGCGCGAATCGGCGCAATGCCCTGAAAGCGAGATCGAAGCATTCCAAAATGTAGAAAAATACGGTTATTTCAATACCAACAATTTGTGGGTAAATCTGAAAGCTCTCAAGCAAAAATTGTTTGAAACCAACAACCTGATGCCGTTGCAAATGATCCTGAACGGCAAAGAGGTGAACGGTACGAACGTTTATCAAGTGGAAAGCGCCATGGGGGCTGCGATCAGTGTTTTCAAAGGTTCTAAAGCCGTTTTAGTCAGTCGTGACCGCTTTGCGCCGGTGAAGAAAACCACGGATTTGTTGGGTATCTGGAGCGATGCTTACAAACTTACCGACGATTATCGTCTGATTTTGAACGGACGCAGCAAACCACCCAAGATCGGTTTGGATGACAGATATTACAAAACCATCGATCAATTGCGGGAACATTTCGAGTATGGAATTCCTTCCTTGCGTCGCTGCAACAGCCTGGAAATTAAAGCCAATGTGTATTTTGGCAAAGGCGTTCAGATCATCGGCAACGTGAAGATTTGCCAAGACGGAGATTTGGAATATTGTACGCTGGAAAATACGGAATTGAAGTAACGCAAACATCCTGTTTGCGACAAAAAAGCGATTGGTGAATTGGACGTTTGTAAGTTATCGGAGTCAATGGCAGAAAGAGCCCCGCACCTAAATCTTATAAATGGGATTTAGCTGC
>DAISYT010000084.1:0-7922 GCA_036825175.1 Candidatus Cloacimonadota bacterium | reverse complement strand
AATTTGTTGATGTTAGATTGATCTTTGCTTGTAATCGTAATTTAATAGATTTAGTAGAAAATTCCACTTTCCGTGATGACCTTTTTTATCGTTTGGAAGGTAATATTATCCATCTGCCTCCACTAAGAGAGCGTGAAAATGATATCATAACATTGACGGAATATTTCTGTAATAAATTTGCCAACAAACATCGATGTTCCTTTGCTATAGATTGTTCGTCTCTCGAATCAGAATTACAATCTTATTCTTGGCCAGGAAATGTACGAGAACTTAAAAAATTTATCGAATATTTGTTTGTCATGTATGATAAAGTAGATAATAAAGTAATTATCAATGAACTTCATGCTAAAAAATCAAATCAGCACTTGCACGATGATAATTATTTATCAAATCTACTTGAATTAGATGATTTTACTGAAGTAATAGAAACTCTGGAAAAAAAGTATATTGAGCATCAGTTAGAATTATATGATAATAAGATAAATGTAGTTGCAAGTAAAATGAAGATAGACCGCACGACCTTATATAAGAAAATCAAAAAATATAAACTGAAAAATTCGTAAACGCGGCAATCCGGTCGATCCAAGAAAATATTTGGAATGACAGATTCAATCTAACTACCGATGTTAATTTGAAGTATCCATTTCTAAATTTAAAACACAAAGCAGACAGGAGATCATGATTAAAACTCAGAATCATTTACCGGTTGCTGCTTTTTCCTGCCACTCCCGATAGCCGCCTTTGTAACTGGAAACACTGGTATAACCCAATTCCTGCAAAAGGCGTACAGCCTGCGCACTTCTGATACCAGCCATACAATAAACCACCAGCGTTGTTTTGTGTGACGGTAAAGGCAAATTCAGATCATCTTTCCAAAAATGTTCGTCGGCTATTTTGGCTTCCAATTCTCCCAAAGGGATATTGATTGTAACCGTTTTCGGAAAAAGGCGATCACCCTCATCGTCAGGCTGATTGATATATCCTTCCTCAACTTCATAAGGTTCGCGCACATCGATCAGTAAAACAACTTTGCCACTTTTCATTTTGGATAAAAGTTGTTCGTAAGATATTTCCGTAATTTCTTCTTGAAAAGATTGGGAGTTGATTTTCTCATGATGCGAAACGCCTGCACAACTAAAAAGCAAAATCAAACCGGTACAGCAAAATACAATTTTGATAATTTTCATATTAACCTGATTTCGATTCCATTTTTTTAATATACCTAAGCGTTTTTTTTAATTCATAACTTCTTGCAATTAAGTTAAATATAATAATGCTAATTACCATTATTACCACCTAAATATCTCATCGCTATTCAGAACTTTACCTGACGAAACTTGAGCGAAGGCTGGTCTCTTTCATTCGCTTTGACGAAGAATGACCCAACCTGGAAAAGGCTTAATGACAGAATTTTCCCTATAAAAGCCATTTTCAGGGAGATAGTCATTGCGTCCGGCAACTGCCGGAGGCTTTTTCTCATGCGAAGCAATCTTGAAACAACCGAGAGAACAGATTCAATTACTGTTATTCATGTTTCGTCAAAACCAGTGCATGAAATCCTCAACATGACGGCTGATTGGCACCGACTGCAAATACACTCTATTTTTCTGCCAATCAGGCAGAACTCATGGACTCATTTACACTTTTTGGAACGGTTTCGTGTCAAGTTAATCTTCCGAAGCAGAGAAATGCCTGAACAATCTAAATTTATACTTTACCGAGCAGTGAAATCTTTACAAAAAACGTCGGAAGCCTCTGCCGATAGGAAGAGAGAGGGTTAACTATACGGCATTAACTCCCGACCGCAATTTCTTTATCTTGAAAATTTGATTCCAAACAGTAAAAAAAATTTTACCTCAACGTATCGTCTTATTTTATAAATAGTTAGATGATGCCAAAAGAAACGTATATAATCGGTTCCTGCCAGAATGAGGCTTTTTGACACATAATGGTTTCGGTTTGACACAAATTATTTTTTTGCATTTTCTCGTACAATCAGCATCGTGCCGCTCAGTTAACCGGGTATTTATACCTTCTTATAAGCCGTATCGTGTAATACCGTTATGAACTTAAGAAATAAAAATATTTTTTTAGAAAAAATGAATTTACAGAATTACATATAACGTTTGGGTGGAATAGGAAAGGAAAGGAGAAATTATGGAAGAGACAAAACAGGCAGCCAGAATTTTGATCGTGGATGATGAACCGATCAATGTGATGATCGCAGACAAAATTTTACAAAAGCAAGGATATCTCATCGTAACAGCAGCAAATGGTTCCGAAGCATTGGAAAAAGTTGACGGCGATACGATAGACCTGATCCTTTTGGATATTATGATGCCGGATATGAATGGATTCGAGGTTTGTTCCCGCTTGCAGGCGAATGATAAAACCAGAAATATACCTGTTATTTTTCTTACCGCCGTCACCGATAAAGAAAGTATTGTGAAAGGCTTCGAAGCCGGTGGTGAAGATTATCTGACCAAACCTTTCAACATCCCGGAACTATTAGCTCGCGTCAAAACCCATATTGCTCTGAAACTAGCCAGAGACGAGCAGCAGAGGCTGATCGAAAAACTACAGAAAGCACTTTCCGAGATTAAAACCTTATCGGGTTTACTGCCGATATGCTCACACTGTAAGAAAATTCGTAACGATTCCGGCTATTGGGAAAGCGTGGAAAATTACGTCGCACAGCACAGCGACGCACAATTCAGCCACGGCATTTGCCCCGATTGCATGCGACAATATTATCCTAAAGTGGCCGAAAAAGTTCTGAAAAAACAGGAAGAAAATTCTGCTTCCAAAAATCAGTCAAACCGTTCGCACGAAACAGATAAATCTTAGAAATTTATTTCAGAAGAAGCATCTTGCTCGCTGCCAATTCCTTCCCACCTGAATTAACTTTATAAAAATACGCTCCGGAAGAACATTTTTCACCCTTTGAGTCCGTACCATCCCAAACAATTTGGTGCTCGGATGAATGGGTGACTCGGTTATCGGAGAAAGTGCGGATTTTTTTCCTTTGAGGTTAAAAATTACCAGTTCGTACAATTCGTTTGGTTCGATGCTAAAAGTTATCGTTGTAGTAGGATTAAAGGGATTAGGATAATTGGAGAGGGAGATAACAGGTTTGGGAAGATCAGGTTCTGTTCCTGTTTCACGAGTCACCATCAAATAAGGATGAAAATCCGTATTCACCGCTTCTTTGGAATTGAACTTACTATGAGGGTAACCGGTATCGGCAACGATTACCAGCCCATAACAAGGCTGATTCACCAACATCCAGAAATTTACCATTTCCGTCATATCTATTTCATACCAGGTATCTTGTGCTCCGGTAGGACCGCTGAACGTAAAGGCAATGGCGTTTTCAGATTGATACTGCACAAAGGTATGTTCATCCCAGGTTTCTTCAGTCCAGGGTTCGGTAATGATATATAAAGTGGAAACTGTCGTTCCGCCACCGGCTCCGCAGGCAAAATAACGATGCAGATGCAGAATCGCCGATTCCACGGGAAGTCCGTTCAAAGCAGAAAAATCAAAATTTAGCATAATTTGCTCTTCGGCTGGAGCAGATTCGCAATTCACAAATAAATCCGTTTGTAAATGAGCTCCGCCTCCTACCACACAATCAGTGTACATGTCATCGATTACGGGTATTTGAATCTCCTCGGCTGTTAACGACATAACAAACAAAAAACAAAGAAACAAAATTGTTTTTTTCATAAATCCACCTCTCATTTTTTTTTAATATAAAATATTATAATCGAAATCGGAACCGAGATAGCTATCCCAATCGGGCCACGAGCCTTCCAGGGGATCGTTTTCGCTGTAAATCAAACGATAATCTCCGTAAACCTGCAAATCGATAAAAATATAAGTAAGATATTCACTGATGCGGTATTTCCAGATTTCATATTCTCTTTCCGGATATTTTACAGTGCCGCTGGTAGTTTGTTTCAGGATTTCATACGGTTCGCCAAAGCGGATCAGAATGCGTCCCCGATCTGATTTCCAACCGGGAAAGAAATGGGTAAAATGTTCATCTGCATAGCTAATCCGGCTTCTGATTTCAACTAAGAATTCATTCTCTTCCGTGGTCGGATCGAGATCATTTGCCTGCCAGAAAGCTTCCAGATAATGCCATTGATCACTTTCATTCAATTTTTTGTAATATTTCTTCTGCTGGTAAGAAAGAAAATAGCTGGCAAGTTTGTATTCATCATCCAAATTGGAAAAGACAAGATTGGCATTTTTGGCTTTTTCTTTTGGTTCACCGAACAGACTTCCGATGAATAAAGTACTGCACAAGATCAGCAGAACCGATTTTTTGATTATTTTCAATGCTTTCTCCTCCGGAACGATCAACTCTCCGAATTTGATCATTACCAAGGCAGAAAATGAAAAGATTAATTGGAGCGTCAAATAAAATTTTATCGGATATTGCTGCCGTGCCAGCGTAGTATAAAATACATGATCATTACAGGCAGGAACGTTCCGAGAGCAGCCAACACTGCCACTGTTACGAAACGGAAGGTCGCGGCAATTATCGTAAGAATGACCTTCCATTTGAGATCGATTTCCCGACAGAGCCAGAATTTTACACAAATGTATAATCCAATCAAAGTTGCTGCATAACCTGCAAACATCTGCTCCTCCGGTAAACCTCGATTTTGCAGTAAATTAAAACTCCGATTGGAAAGTCAATTGGAAAAAGAAACGATAAAATTATCTCCACTATTCGAATCCCGACCAAACTACTGTTGACAACAAATCGAGTCGGGAAATTTCTAACTTGTCTTGAAAGGAGGTAGTAGTTATGATTTTGGAAAATATGCTTTTAGAGAATTGTATTGTTATAAAAGATCACGCAGCAGATAAGAAAGATGTTTTGCAGTTGCTCTCGGAGCTGGCTTTACAGCATCCGGCGATGAAAAATTTCCAAGCGGAGGAGGTTTACAAAGCGTTGGAAGCACGGGAGAAACTCGGTTCCACCGGTTTTAGTAAACAGATTGCCATTCCGCACTGCGCTTTGGAAAATCTCGCTGAATTTGTTTTGGGAATTTTGATCGTTAAAGACGGTGTGGATTTCGCTTCACTCGATCAAAAACCGACAAAAATATTCGTATTTATTATTGCACCGGCTTCCCAGAAAACTCAACATTTACGCATTCTAAGCATGATTTCCAATTACCTGCGGGATCAGGATAACATCAATAAATTGCTGTTAGCATCCACGCCGCAGGCTATTCGCACTTCCTTCCTGCGCCATACTATCGACAAAGAAGAACTTCCCAAACAGGATGCTTATCAGCTCGTGCAGGTTATCGTTCAGGATGAAGATAAATACGAAGAAAGTTTTGAAGAAATTTTGGATGTTCTGACGGGTGTGGAAGATTGCAATTTCTTCGTGGTGGAAGCCGATAACGCCAGCAAATATCTCTACAAAATGCCGTTATTTTCCATGTTCTGGCATGAAACGCCTTCCAACCGAAATCGCGTGATAACTGCCATTCTGCGTAAAAGTTACGTGCACGACACCGTAAAACAGATCAATCAAATTATCGAGCAATCCCAAAATCGTTCCGGCATTCTATTTTTTGTGCAGGATATTTATTATTTGAGTGGCTCATTAAATATTTAGGATCGCTCATGGAACATCAATTTTCGCTGATTCATCAATTTCAGCTTCCCATCCTGCTACTGATCGGCATAGTGACCATCGCCGGGCTGTATTTCGGGCGCAACATGCATTATTTAAAACTTCCTACCATTATCGGTTACATGATTCTGGGTGCAATTCTGGGACCATCCGGGTTTAACTTACTTACCGATGGTTTGCAGGATCAATTGGGATTTATTCCAGATATCGCTTTGGGGTTCGTCGCTCTCAGCATCGGAATGGAATTAAATTTTAAAACGCTACAAAAACTGGGAAAAAGTATCATCTATATAATTTTTTGCGAATCATTCGGCGCTTTCATGCTGGTTTTTGCCGCCTTATATTTTCTTACTCATAATATAGCTGTAGCTCTGGTATTTGCTGCCATCGCTCCCGCCAGTGCTCCTGCCGGTACGGTCGCCGTTATCCAGGAATACAAAGCGCGGGGAAATTTAACGAAAGCGCTTTACGCTGTGGTCGGTTTCGACGACGGGCTGGGTATTATCATTTTTGGTTTTTCTTTAGCCTTTATTCAGAACATGCTGTTACATGAAACCGGAGCAGCTTCTGCCGGATTATTGCAAACTATTTTATACCCGATGCAGGAAATCGTGATCAGTTTGGTCGTGGCGAGTGTGATTTCTTTTCTGTTTACGATTTTGGGCAGAAAGCTGAAAAATGCCAACGATGTACTCATTCTCACCATCGGTTTTGTGCTGATCACCTGCGGATTGTGTCAAAGTCTGCATCTTTCGCTGATCCTCACCAATATGATCGTGGGTATTGTGATCATAAATACTCAGCAGCGCAGTTTGATCGCCGCAATTCAGGATCGGCTGCCGTTACTGATGCCGCTGTTGTTCATTCTCTTTTTCACTTTGGCAGGAGCAAATCTGCATGTGAAAGCACTTCCTTCTTTGGGAGTTTTGGGCATCGTTTATATTTTCAGCCGTAGTTTCGGTTTGATCGGCGGAGCCAGATTGGGAGCCGTTTTGGGAGGAGCCGAAGAGAATATAAAAAAATATCTCGGATTAGGGATTCTCTCGCAGGCTGGTGTAGCCATCGGTCTTAGCCTGATGCTGAAACAGGAAATTCATGGCATGGGAGTGGTTGTAGATGCCATTACCGGAAAAACTGCCGGAGACGAATTGGGCTCTATGGTGATCACAACGGTTACTGCCACCTGTATTTTCTTTGAAATAATCGGTCCCATCCTGACCAAAATCGCTTTGAAAAAAGCGGGTGAGATCAATGTATAAACCCGGAGGTAACTCATGAATGAAGAATTGATGGCGAATGCCACTGTTAAAGACATTCGACATTTTATAGATAATAAACCGGCAGTGGTTTCCGCTTCCACCAGTATTCGGGAAACGCTGCGTAAAATAATCGATGATACCCGTTCCCGTCATGCTTATATCGTGGATGGGAACGGTAAGCTGATCGGTTCGATCCGCATGAATAACGTGATTCAATATCTTTTTCCCACTTTCAGCCTATTGGAAAATCAGGAAACTTTTAAGATCGGTTCCTTTATGGAATATACTTCAGCGCAGCAAGCAAAAGACATAATGAATCCGCGTCCGGTGTATGTTTATGAAGATACGCTTCTTTCCGACATGGTTTCCATTATGATTCAGGAAAGAGTGAACGAGATGCCGGTGATAAATAAAGAGCATCAGGTGATCGGTGAAGTGAATGTGCTCAAGATCATTGCTTACTACTTAAAAAATACGGAAGAGAAGGGAAAGTAGTAACTGGCAGATTTGTCATTGGTAAATTGGTGAATTAGTTCCTGGTATATAGGGGAATGGGACTCTATTTTCTGTCACACCTACGGTGTTTGTTTTTTCTGATTTTTGCATTTAGTTCCCCGGGCTTACACCCGGGGCTACATCAGTTCACCCCGACGGGGCGAGTTGGTAAAACGTTAGTCAAGTAAATCGTTTTCAGTAAGATATTCTTCGTGAGAGCAATGTGAAATCCGGCATTTGCCGGATTACTCAGGATGACAGTTTTGTTTGGCAGAATGCAAAAAACAGAAAACCTTAGCGAGGTGAAATAATGTAGCCAGGTGCTTTAGCGCCAGGAAAAGAAATACCCGACATACCGGAGCGCCATCGGTGCGGGACAGCTCCCTTAACGAGGGAGCGAATAAGGAAAAGAATTTGGTGTTCTTTCGGTCAAGCTCGGTGGCGGAAAGCAGAGATGAGCAATGAGACTTTGAGAGGGGGAGAAGATGGGAGGATGAGAAGAT
>DAISYT010000083.1:0-7949 GCA_036825175.1 Candidatus Cloacimonadota bacterium | reverse complement strand
CTAAAGAAGAAAAAAAACAAAAGAAATTCATGGATTTATCAGAAGCGTGTGAATTCCTGAAATTGAAACCAGCTACTTTATATTCCTATAATGTAAAACGAGTAATTCCGTTTTACAGACTTAGAGGTCGTAAAATTTACTATCGCATCGAGGATTTGGAAAACTTCATTCTGAATGAACAAAACCTGGTAAAAAGTAATGATCAAATAGAAGCGGAAGCGATTGAAAATTTATTGAAAGAAAAGATTTAGTTTTTCAATTTAAGCTGAGATAATTCACTATGAAAAACTATAATCTTAATCTGATTAGAAAGAAACACAGTTACTCTTCAAAAGACATTTGTAATTTATTGGACGTTGCAAAGGTAACAATTCTGAACTGGCAAAAGAAAGGACTTCATAGTATTGATGAACAGAAATTGAATAAGCTTTTTTATGGAGAACACTTAAAAGAATTTCTCAACGAACTAATGCAAAAAAGAAGAGTACAATTACAAGAAAATGAATTTTATTGTCTTGCATGTCACAAAGCCGTGAAAGGAATGCCAAAATTCTATCGGAAAAAACATACCGGAAAGAAACTTGGTCATAAGGCAGTACAAGTGCTAATAAGCTCGAAATGTGAAATATGTGGCAGCAAGTTAAGACGTTTTTCATCGGAAAATATTACCGATGTGGATGATGGGAAAGTTATAATAAAGAAAGCAAATGAAGAGATTAAAGATGAGCAGATAATACTACCTTTATTTGAACAGGAGGAAGCATGAAAATCAATGCAGAAAATGAAAGGATAAAGCACAAGTATTTTGATTATTGTTCAAAGGCAAATGCTTATTCGGAAAAAACAATTATCCAGATGGAAAGATCGATAAATCGATGGGATGATTTTACTCATCACCTGAGCTATAAACAATTTTCTGAAAGAAATGTTTTGGACTTCAAAAATATGTTGCAAAAAGATGTTGATGAGAATATTATACAGCCTGGAACAGCAAAAAGAAACTTGAAAGACTTACACAAATTCCTTCATTGGTTAAGGCTTATTCCAGGATATAAGAGTAAAATTGATCCATTAATTATTGATTATCTTGAACCAAGCAGAAGAATGAACATTCAGGAAAATAATTATTCGGATAAAATTTATCCAACTTTACAACAGGTGAAAATAATATGGAATTCGATTGAAATTGAAACCGATATTGATAAACGAGATCGTGTAATATTTTCTTTACTTATATTAACCGGGATTCGTATAGAAGCGTTATCAACCCTTAGATTGGATTGCTTTGATCCTGCAAAATTGACTATTGATCAAAGTCCCCAAAAAGGCGTTAAAACGAAGTTTGGAAAGAGAATTAAAACAACTATTATCAATTTTGATAAAGAGCTTGTACAAAACGTTACAGATTGGTATAATATGCTTCTTGAAAAAGGCTATGGAGTGCATGATCCTCTAATTCCAGGAGCTGTTAGTACTCGACAGAATGGTCTATGTTTCTCAAAGTCTGAAAAAATGGGAAAACAATTTATAAAATCAGGGCGATTACGGGCAATAATCAAAGAACGATGTGCTAAAGTTGGGTATAATGATTTTACACCACATTCGTTTAGACATGCTCATTTAGCATTAGCGTCTAAACTGGCAAAGACAGCAGAAGAATTCAAGGCGATAAGTATGAACGTAGGACATGAAAATATCGAGACTACATTTGGGTGTTATGGACATTTAACGCAATCACAGGTTGAGAACACTATTTCACAGTTGAATGCTCAAATATAATAACAATCGAAGTTTGTTAATCTAAATAAAGTTACTAATTCCAATAATTGTATAATAAAATCAATTCGTTTATTTATATTCTTTATTCAAAACTATTCTACTTGACTTCAATATGAACCGAAACAAATTGTTACATATAAAATGAAATCATAAATAAATCATCTTATGGATGATTATAAATTATACAAATGGAGCTGATATGACGAGTCGTTTTTTTACCAATCTTGAACAGAATACTCTTTTAAATAAGTTTCAGGGTATATTCGAGAATAATAAAGACATCAAATACTTTGATGCCCTTGTAGGTTATTTTAGAAGCTCAGGATATTTTGCTATTCGTCCCTTTCTTGATGATGTGCCACATATCAGAATCCTTGTTGGAATAAATGTGGATAAGCTTATTTCAAAATATCATTCAAAAGGTTTATTATTTCAAGTTGATGAACAGCAAACGATAAATGAATTTCTGGCTGGCGCTAAATCAGATATTCAAGGCAGTCCTTATTCCAAAAATATTGAGGAAGGGATTCTTCAGTTTGTTCAAGATATTGCTTCCAATAAAATAGAAGTTCGGGCACATCCAACGAAGAAACTTCATGCAAAGATTTATATTTTTAAACCGGAAGATTATAATGAACACAAAGCTGGTCATGTAATAACCGGATCATCGAATTTAACTGATGCCGGATTGGGGAATGGCGATAAATCTAATTATGAATTTAACGTACTTTTGAATAATTATGACGATGTCTTATTTGCCTCAGAAGAATTTGAAAATCTTTGGAAAGAATCAATTCCGATTTTACCTGCCGAAATCGAAAAAATGAAAAAAGAAACATACCTCAACAATGAACCTACACCATTTGAAATCTATATAAAGTTCTTGATTGAGTATTTTGGAAAGAGCGTGGAATTTGATCCCGACTCTATTACTGACTTACCGACTGGATTTAAAAAACTTTCCTATCAAATTGATGCTGTGAACCAGGGATATGATCTGCTTATGAAACATAATGGCTTTTTTTTGGCAGATGTTGTAGGTTTGGGTAAAACGGTAGTTGCAACCTTGATAGCAAAGAAATTCTTTTTTAGTAATGGATTCCCATCGCATCGTTCCTGGATTTTAATTATAACACCACCGGCAATCAGGAAGAATTGGCAAGATACTTTTGATCAATTTGGAATGGATAACTATAAAATAATAACTAATGGAAGTACACATAAAGTTAGCAATCCAGAAAAATATGACTTGATAATTGTTGATGAAGCTCATACATTTAGAAATGATACCGCTCAAGCTTATACAAATCTTCAAATTCTTTGTAAAACTCCAACGAAATATCGATTAGCTGATAGTAAAATGGCAAATAAAAAAATAATCCTTGTTTCGGCAACGCCTTTAAATAACCGTCCTGAAGATATACGGAATCTGGTTTATCTTTTTCAAGATGGAAGAGATTCAACCTTGGAAATGTCAAATCTGAATCAATTTTTCACTCGAAAGATTGAAGCTTATAAAAAAATTAAAGATGAACAAGATATAGCAATAGTACAAAAACAAGTTGCTAAAATCTATGAAGAAATCAGAGAAAAAGTTATCTCACCTTTAACAATTCGCAGAACAAGAACCGATTTGAGAAACAACAATGATTATTGGAAAGATATAACAAATCAGGGAATTGAATTTCCTGTTGTTCACCAACCGGAAAAACTTTTTTATCAACTGAACTTTTTTTTGGAATCACTTTATGATAATACAATGAAATATCTTAGTGATCCTGTAACGGGGCTTACCTATAACAGATATAGAGCAATTTCATTTCTTGTTCAAGAGAAAAAATTAAAATACCAGTTTGCGGATTTGATTTCTTCGCAATTGGCAAAAATTATGAAAACGTTACTTGTTAAAAGAATCGATAGCAGTTTCCATGCCTTTAAAAAATCATTGCAGCGTTTTTACGAAGCTAATTCAGCTATGATAAAAATGTATGAAAACGGAAAAATAATTATCGCTCCTAATTTACCCGTAACCGAATATATAATGGATGAAAAAGAGGATGAACTTCTTGATCTGGTTCTTGCAAGCCAGATAACCGATCCTACAATTGAAATATGTACAAAAGAAGATTTCCTGGATGAATTTGCCGAAGGTTTGTATAAAGATGACATAATTCTAAAAAAATTGGTTGAAGGCTGGAATAAAGTTACTGATGATCCAAAATTTGATAAATTCCTGGATGAATTGAGAGCACGCTTATTCTCACATGAAATTAACGATCAGAAGAAGCTTGTGGTCTTTTCAGAGTCAGCAGAAACCATTAATTATTTAAAAGAAAGATTAATTAAAAATGGTTTTAAGAATATCCTGGCAGTTACTTCTAAAAACAGAAAACTACTGGAAGCGAAAATCAGAAGTAATTTTGATGCGAATATTCCCATACAAGAACAGAATAATGAATTCAATATTATTATTTCCACAGAAGTCCTGGCTGAGGGAATAAACTTACACCGATCTAATATTATTGTGAATTATGACACCCCCTGGAATTCAACCAGATTGATGCAACGAATTGGACGTATTAATCGAATAGGAAGCACGTCAAAACACATTTATATATTCAATTTTTATCCGACTACCCAAGTCAATAATGATATAGAACTGGAAAAGAAAGCAATCATGAAGTTACAAGCATTTCATTCGGCTCTGGGTGAAGATAGTCAAATATATTCTCCTGATGAAATAGTGAATACTTTCGGGCTATTCGATCAACAAATTGAAGAGGAACGTGATGAGCGATTAGCATTCCTGATGGAACTTCGTAAATTCAAACAACAAAATCCGGCAGAATTCAGAATGATTAAAAATCTTCCATTACGTTCAAGAGTGGGAAGAATGCTACCTGATAAAGATCAAGGAACGATATGTTTTATAAAAAATAATCGTCGTGATGTTTTTTACGAGATTTTGGCAAATAATCTGAATGAGTTAAGTTTTGTAGAGATTGCTAATATTTTTAAAACTAATACACAGGAAAAAGCCGTCGAATTACATGATAATCATCATAAACATATTCAATTAGCCATAGAAGATTTCAATAAAAAATTGCAATCCGAAGCAATAAGTAAACAAGCTGTTGACCAAACTCAAAGCCCGGCAGAAAAAACAGCATTAGCTTATCTTGATTCAATCCTGAAATTTCCATTTATCAGCGAAGTTGAAACTTTGAAAATTAAAACTACAAAGCAAGCCATAAAGCTTGGAAAATATCCACCATTACAACGAGAAATAAATAAATTCATTAGAGCTACAAAAAAGAAGCAAATTGCTCTCACTGTTATTTTAGATTCCGTTATCAAGATCATAGATCGCTTTCCGATTCAATGGGAAGATTATGAAGAAATCTCTCCGACCGTTACGATCAAAACTTATGAAGAAATAAAACCGGAAATAATCATCAGTGAATCTTTTATTGGTAAGTGAGTAGAACCTCTTATATTTTCCGGTTGACAAATTATATATTATTTACGATTCGTCAACCAAACGGAGGAGGTAAAAATGTCAGAAATATTTGCTAACAGATTCAAATCTGCCAGATTGAAGTCTGGTTTATCATTACAGGCTTTAGCGGATAAAATTGGTGATTCTATCACCAAACAGGCAATTAGTAAATATGAACAAGGGAAGGCAATGCCGGATAGCAGGAAAATGATTCAACTGGCAAAAGCATTGGATGTGAAATTGGCTTACTTTTTCCGACCGGCAAGGATTGAAATTGAACTATCTGAACCGGCATATAGAAAACGAGCCGCCATACCAAAATACAAATTGGATATGATAAATGAAACCGTTCGTGACCTGATAGAACGTTATGTTGAAGCAGAAAACCTTTTTAATATTTCGGAAAAGGTTGAATTGCCCGCATCAGGAGACCGAAAAATATCTTCATTTGAAGATGTGGAAAAATTAGCGGAAAAAGTTCGTGAATTATGGAATCTGGGAAATGATCCAATCGAAAGTATGCTTGATATTTTAGAAGATAACAATTTCAAGGTTGCATTAATAGAAAGTGATGAGAAATTTGACGGTCTATCTTGCTGGGGAAATGGAGAGATTCCAATAATAATCAGCAAGAAAAACTGTTCAGGAGATAGACAACGTTCAAACCTGGCACATGAACTTGGACATTTGCTCATGAATGTTGCTGATGGATTTGATGAAGAAAAAGCTGCTCTCAGGTTTTCTGCCAGCTTTCTTGTTCCCAGAAGAGTAGCTGTCAGTGAATTGGGAGAAAACAGAAAAAATCTGAATTGGGAAGAACTTCTAATCTTAAAGCAAAAATATGGTATGAGCGTACAGCAGTGGGTTTATCGGGCAAAAGACCTGGAAATTATCTCAGAATCACAGGCAAAATCTTGGTTCATAGAATTTAATAAGTATGGTTCTAAGAAAGAATTTGGTAATCCAATTGCTAAAGAAGTTCCAACCAGAATGAGAAAAATTGTATTTCAGGGATTGGCAGAAAAAATAATTTCTCCACCCAAGGCTGCCGAATTACTAGATTGCAGTATAAATGAGATAAAAAAATCGCTGTCGGGAATTTATGTTTAATGGATTTATTGATTTCTGATACCTGCATTTTAATTGATCTTTGCAATGGAGGATTGTTGGAAAAGATGAGTGAACTTCCATATAATTTGGGAGTCCCGGATGCTATCTTATCTGGTTTCTTTGATGATGAAACAGAACTAATAAATCCTAATGCAGAAGAGATAATTCACGCTGGTTTTCAGGTCTTTTCTTTAGACTACGAAGGTTTAATGGAAGTATTTGAATTGAATCAGAAATATTCCAAACCTTCTCTAAATGATATTTTCGGATTGGTTGTAGCTAAGAAGCATAATGCTATTTTGCTGACAGGTGATGGTAGCTTAAGAAAATCTGCTGTAAAAGAGAATGTTGATGTCAAAGGAATCTTATGGATTATGGACGAGATGATTGATAACAAAATTATCGATATGCAAACAGCTTCTGCAAGGCTGCAAAAGATATTGGATGAAGGATCATTTTTACCAAAATCAGAATGCGATAAAAGATTTGAAAAATGGGAAAATCAGGATGAGTAATGAATAAAGAAAACTTTAAAGCTATGTTTACGAAACCTTATAATCGACAAGATTGGCAAAATATGATCAGAAACATATTTCCCGGCACTACTTTTTTTGCTGAGCCACATCCAATTCCCGTTCCAAATGAAGAAATAAAAGAATTCTATCACACTGGTAATATTCGTTTGAAAGATAGTAAGAATCTGGCTATTTTTGAATTGCATGTGACCGATAGAATCAAATTAAAAATTAATCGAGTTGCACTTCACACAATTATCAGCAAATACATCGATCAGGAAACTAATCACGGAGTACTTGCCATATTCGATTCAAATAGTGATGATTACAGGTTCACTTTCACTGCCAGAGATTCGCAGATAACCGAAGCCGGTTTTGAAACAAAGGTTACCGATGCCAAACGCTATACTTATGTTTTTGGGCTACAAGAAACATACAGAACAGCAATTAATCGGTTTGCCGGTTTGGCAGAAAAAGCAGGTGAAATTTCTATTCAAGACGTGCAAGATGCTTTCTCTGTAGAAAAGTTGAATAAAGAATTCTTTCGGCAATATAAAGAACAATATGAAAAATTTGTCTGTTTTATCACCGGAAAGCATTTTGTGAAAAAGGAAGGTAAATGGGTTGAAGAATTTGTTCATGAACCTCATGAATATCAAAATACGATTTTTGGTAATGAAGATAAACAAACTCGTGACTTTATCAAAAAATCTTTAGGTCGCCTGGTTTTCCTTTATTTCCTACAGAAAAAAGGCTGGATGGGATGCCCGATAAATCGTAATGATTGGAAAGATGGCGATCCGAAATTCATGCAGCATTATTTTGAAAACTGCCGGGACAAAGCTCACTTTCACAGTCAATATCTGGTTCCACTTTATTTTACATGTCTGAACAAAAAAAGAGAAAATGATGTTTTTGAACAGACAAATTCCCGTATTCCATATTTAAATGGCGGATTGTTTGAAGAAGATAAATTCAATACGAAAATAATGGATTTTCCGATAGAATATTGGGAAAGTCTTTTTAATTTCTTCGATCAATATAAC
>DAISYT010000082.1:0-8169 GCA_036825175.1 Candidatus Cloacimonadota bacterium | reverse complement strand
TCTTGCGCAGCAGGATTTCCAGGATGCGGTTAGCAATGTAAATGCTGCCGTGACAGGAGATTTCCACCACATCTTCGCCGGTGTAGCTGTGTGGAGCCCGAAAGACCGTCACGATCACTTCGTCGATCAACTGACCGGCATCGAGAATGCGTCCGAATACGGCATGATGGGATTTGGTTTGTGAAAGCGGTTGGGCTGCGTTGAAAATCTCATCGACCACAGAAATGGCATTTTCTCCGCTCACCCGCAGCACCGAGATGCCACCGACGCCGTGTGGCGTGGAAATGGCGCAAATAGTATCGCCTTTGAATTCCATAATTTATTTGAGAAGGGTTTTTATCTTTTCGTAAATCTGATCGGTGCTCACTTCCACCAACTGCTTCAATTGTTCGGTTTTACCGTGAGCGATGAAATGATCGGGCAAACCGAAAGAATACACCCGGACATCCGTATTGACGAACCGGCTTTTCATGGACTCGCCGAATCCGCCCGGAAGAGCGTTTTCCTCGATGGTGATCAGCGTGTGAATATTGTGGCTCAGTTCCTCGATCAGCTCCGTATCCACCGGTTTCATCCAGCGGGCATTGATCAGGTAAGGTTTTATTTCGGGAAAATCCGTTTTCATTCTTTTCACGATTTCTTCCGCATCCGCAAATGATTTTCCAATGCCCATAATAGCGACGTCTTTACCGGTTTGGCGAACATCGTATTTTCCTATTTGAATGGGTTTATGTTCGATTTGGCAGGAACGGGCAGAACCGCGCGGATAACGAATTGCGATGGGCCCGGCGGTATATTCTGCGGCAAAAGCCAGCATCATCTTGAATTCTTCCGCATCGGCAGGCGCCATGATCATTAAATTGGGGATGATATTCAGATAGGAAAGATCGAACACGCCGTGATGCGTGGCACCGTCCTCTCCCACGATTCCGGCACGATCCAGGCAAAACACCACCGGCAGATTTTGCAGAGCGACGTCGTGAATGATCTGATCGTAAGCTCTTTGCAGGAAGGTGGAATAGATTGCCACGAAAGGCTTGAAGCCCTGAATCGCCAGCCCGCCGGCAAAAGTAACGGCGTGCTGTTCGGCGATTCCCACATCGAAGAAACGTTCCGGGAATTTTTCGGCAAAATCGGTAAGTCCGGTTCCATCGGTCATAGCGGCAGTAATGGCGATGATCTGCTTATTTTGTTCCGCCAGTTCACAAAGTGTTTTGCCCAGCACATTCGAATAAGAAATGCCATTTTTCCCCACGCATTTTCCCGATTCGATCTCGTACGGTCCCAAGCCGTGAAAGCGGGAAGCATCCTCTTCTGCCGGCTCATAACCTTTACCTTTTTGGGTGACCACATGTACGAAGATAGGTCCGGTCATATTGCGGGTGATCTTCCTTAAAATACGTACCAGGCGCGGCAGATTATGACCATCCACCGGTCCCACATATTTAAAGCCGAGGTCTTCAAAAATGATGTTGGGAGCTAATGAATTGATCATGTTTTCTTCGATCTTGCGGGCGCTGAGGATCATGCGATGACGAATCCGGAAAGGCAAATGCTGCACGAAATCCCAGACGAGATTTTTGAAAACATTGTAGGAACGGCTCACCAAAATATTGGTAAGATATGCCTGCAACGCTCCCACGTTTTTGGAGATGGACATGTTGTTATCGTTCAAAATGATGATCATGTCTTTTTGCAATTGACCGGCGTTGTTCAAACCCTCGAACGCCAGACCGCCGGTAAGCGCTCCGTCGCCGATCACAGCGATATTGTAGCCGTCTTCACCCTTCATTTCACGGGCAACGGTAATGCCCAAAGCAGCCGAGATCGAAGTGCTGGCATGTCCCACGCCAAAAGCATCGTATTTGCTTTCCGAAACGTTATTAAATCCGCTGATCCCATTCAGTTGACGCAAGGTATCGAAGCGGTCGTTGCGTTCGGTTAAAATCTTGTAAGCATACGCCTGATGCCCCACATCCCAGACTATTTTATCTTTGTTTGGATCGAAAACTTTCAGCAGCGCCACGGTAAGATCGGTGGCACCTAAGCTGGGCGCCACATGACCGCCGTTTTTCGCCGTCACTTCGATGATTCTGGTGCGAATGTCGGCAGCCAGTTGCTGCAATTCTGTCAGCGAAAGCTTGTGTACGTCCGCCGGCGTATTTATTTTTTCTAACATTTAACTCCCTTTTATTAACTCAGTTGATGAATTAATTTCTGCGTTTGACTGTCAAATACAAAATCAGGTGATACGCTCCCGAATCCAGCCCAGAATTTTTTCAAATCCGGTTTTTTTGAGAGATGAAACCGGAACGATCAGATCGGGTTTCACCTGCAAGCCGGCAGCCAGAGCTTGGCTGGTTTTGGGAATGGTGCTTTTGGCAAGTTTATCGGCTTTGGTGGCTGCCACGATGTAGGGAATATCGTTCGCTTTCAACATTTCCAGCATCAGCAAATCTTTCGGATCGGCGTTATGCCGTATGTCTGCCAACAAAATCACTCCCTTCAGATTGACCCGTTTTTCAAAGTAGGAAAGGATCATTTTCTTCCAGCTTTCGCGATCTGTTTTACTCACTTTGGCATAACCATATCCGGGCAGATCGACAAAATTCAAAAAACCGTCTTCGTTCTGCTCGGTTTTGAATCTGATCTCAAAGAAATTAACTAACTTTGTTTTGCCGGGAGTGCTGCTAACTTTGGCGATATCTTTCCGGTTCAGAATGGTATTGATCAGGGAGGATTTGCCCACGTTCGATTTGCCCACAAAAGCAAAATCGGAATATGGGGAAGGCGGATATTGGGAAGGATTAACCGCACTTTTAATGAATTTCGATTCGACGATACGCATGTTTATTTCCGTTGATTTTGCAGAAAAATATTTTTTAGATTAATCCTCGGAATAAATCATCGAGGATTTATCGGATTCCCACACTTCCACTTCCGCCATTCGGCAGCCGTTTTGTGCGATTTTCTTTTGCATTTCCCGGTAAAGGTAACGGGCGATATTTTCCGAAGTCGGATTGATCTTTTCAAAGCAGGGCAGGTCGTTCAAATACTGATGATCGAGCTGATCGATCAATTCCTGCAGATGTTTTTTCACGATGCCAAAATCGATCGTCATGCCGATCTGATCGACTTTTTCACACTCGATACCCACGCGCACTTTCCAGTTGTGACCGTGCAGATTTTTGCAGGCACCTTCGTATCCCACCAATTTATGTGCCGAAGAAAATTGGGTCGTTACGTTCAATTTATACATTCATCCTCCAAAATTATTTATCGTCATTCTGAGCTTAACCTGCCGAAGCTTGAGCAAAGGCTGGTCTCTTTCATTCGCCTTGACGAAGAATGATTATCCATGTTTCGTCAAAACCAGTGCATGAGTTCCTCAACCTGACGGTTTGTTGTCATTTACTAAAAACACACTCTATTCATCTGCAAATTCTGCAGAATCGTTATTTTTATTTCCGACTTCAAATAAAATCGAGCTGCTTTCTTGTAAAGAACTTTAGCGTTGACAAATTGACCTCTATCCTGATTTTCTCACAGTGATTTTTAGAATAAAAGTGAAAGGAAATTAGCAGAAATGGAACATCTCAGAATTGGAATCGTCGGCAATATCGGCGTAGGAAAATCCACTTTGGTACAGGCAGCTTCCGGCGGACCGCTTTCCGAAATGCTGCTCTCCACCATTCCTCACAGAACCGGAAATGAAAAGGTTTTTGCTTTCCAGGAGCAGTTCAATCCAAAGGTGCTGGATGCTTTTTATGCCGATCCGGTGGGCAATGCTTTTATGGCACAAATAGAATTCTTTAATGGCAGGCTGGATCGTCAGCGTCAGATCGCCAGCTGCAACGGCATCATTTTGGAAGACCGCACTCTGCCGGAAGATTATCACATTTTTGGCAAAGCGCAAAAGATTTTGGGCAACATGACGGAAGAAGAATTTCTGGCGTATCAGCGCACCTACAACCTGATGACCGCCAAAATTCCCGAACCCGATCTCATCGTTTATTTGAAGGCAGATATCGCTACACTTTTAGCCCGCATCAAAGAAAGAGGACGTGCCAGCGAAACCTCGATCTCACCGGATTACCTTACACAATTGAATCAGCTTTACGATCTGTTCATCGACCGGCATGTTTGCTGTCCGGTTCTGGTGATCGATGCCAATGTGGACACGCCACTCTCGGAATATCTGGAAAACACCGTTCGCAAAATCGTGGAAAAAATATTGAGTTTGAATTTACGGGTAACTTCGCCGGGCATCAGCAAATGGGTAACTTTGCCGGAAACGGCTGCCACCCTCAAAGCCATCGATGCGGAAAGTAAACTGGAAAAATATCTGAAGGAAAATCCCAAACTGATCGCCATCGCCGGCAATGTGGGATTGGGAAAATCCACGCTGGCAGCGATCATGCAGCGCAGTCTGAAAATCGGCGGTTTATATGAAAATCCCGAAGAAAATCCGCTGCTGGAAAAATTTTTGGCAGATAAAAAGCATTATTGTTACGATCTGCAACTGCATTTTTTGCACATGCGAAAAGAGCTGCAAATCATAGGAAAATCCGCTTCGCAAAGCTTTGTGATGGATCGATCCTTACCGGAAGATCTGCTGGTTTTCTGTTATCAATTTTATCGGGACGGCTACCTCACTTCCGATCAACTGGATGATCTGACCACGCGCTTCCAAGCTGTTTGTCATGAAATTCCTCAAGCCGATCTGCTGATCGTGCTCAACGGCAGAGCCGATCTTGCCTGGAATCGAATTCAGCAACGCGGGCGGGAAATGGAAATCGAAGGCGGCTGGAGCCGCAGCGAGATCGAATCGCTGAATAATCTCTACCGTTCTTATGCTCACGATGTGGTACAATACGGTTTTCACACGCAAAAAATTATGGAAATCAACGTCGAACAAATCGATTTCACCAACCGGATTCACGTCGGTTATATTTTCGACGGCATTTATAAATTGATGCAGGAAAATTGAGGTAAGCAGTCTTCCTGTGGATAAAACATTTGACACTTACCCACTCAGATTGTATTTGAGAACAGCGTTGGTGAGTGGATTATGAAAACAATAGAGATAATCGTATATGGTCGGGTACAGGGAGTAGGATTTCGCTATTTTACCGTACGGCTGGCGCAGCTCTATAATATTCGGGGATACGTACAAAACCGGGGAGACGGAAACGTGAAAATCGTAGCGATGGGCAAGGAAGAAGAATTGGATTTATTTGTGCAGGAAATCAGCCGGGGACCACGCTGGGCATACATCGATCGGGTGGAAACCACGGAACTCATCTCTGCCCGCGAATATCCCAATTTCAGGATTGTTTACTGATATGAGAAATTTTCTGCGATTCTGCCTGCTCTTGTGCGCATCGGTAATCTGTCTTTCCTGTACTTTTTTGATCAGCACGCATCCCATCTACCAAACGCCTTCCAGCGATTATCATATCGTGCAGGAAGCAGAAACGATCTATTCGATCAGCCATAAATATTCCATTCCGGTGGAAAAACTGATGCTGTTTAATAACATGCAAAAGGAACGGATATTCGTCGGTCAGAAAATCTATCTCTATCCGCGCGCCAGGAAGAAAAACGATTTCGTAACAACCCGCAGCATTCCCAAACAGGGCTTCCATCTGGTGAAAGCGAACGAGTCGATTTATCGCATCTCCAAGATGTACAACGTGGATATTCTCGATCTGATGGATTACAATAATTTGCAGGATTTAACTCTGGAAAAAGGTACGAAATTGTGGTTGGTGGAAAATGACCGCTCCCGCCAAACAGAAAAAGAGATTATTTCTACGGTAACCAAAACCAAAAAGCCCGTTGAAAAAGTGAAAGAAGAAAAGAAAGAAGTGGTGGTGAAGAGAAAAAGCGATCTGATCCTGCCGGTAAAAGGCACGGTAACTTCCGAATTCGGTTTGCGGAACGGGCGACCGCACAAAGGCATCGATTTTGCCGCGAACAGCGGCGATCCGATTTATGCGGTTTTGGCGGGAAAAGTGGTGTATGCCGGCACGCAGCGTGGTTATGGAAATGTGATCATCCTCGAACACGATAAACTGGTAATGACGGTTTACGCCCACAACGAAGCGAATCTGGTACGTTTGGGCGATCCGGTGAAACAAGGGCAACCCATTGCAACGGTGGGAAATACGGGAAATTCCACCGCTCCGCATTTGCACTTCGAGTACCGGGTAAAAGGCAAAGCGAGCAACCCGCGCGAAGTGCTGCCGGATTTTTAGGTGAAATATAATGGCTGAAAAAAAAGAGAGATATCTGATCGGCGAAGTAGCCAAACAATTAGGAATTCACGATCAAACTATTCGCATGTATGAACGGAAAAAACTGATCTCGCCGCAAAGATCGGAACATCAAACCCGACTTTTTTCCAAAAATGATGTGACAAAAATCAACATAATTATCACTTTAACGCAGGAGATCGGATTAAATTTATCCGGCGTAAAAATCGTCTTTGCTTTGGCGAAAAGGTTAAAAATGTCGGATGACGAATTATTGGATTTTATCTACGATCACAAAAGTGAATTCCAGGTATGAACCATGTTGGGGAATGAATCTCCGGAAGCGAGAATTTTTTGCCTGTTTTCAGAAGGGAGACCGTGTTTTGAGAGTCTTATAAAACAGGAAGTGTAAATTGAGGTATTATGACGGAAAATGTGTTCAATGATAAAGCGTTACAGAGTTATCTGAATCAGATAGCCAAAATCCAGCCGCTGAGCCGCGAGGCAGAAAATGCGCTGGCTCTGCAAGCCCAAAAAGGTGATAAAGCAGCTTTGGATAAACTGGTTACTTCCAACCTGAAATTCGTGGTAAAAGTAGCTGCCCGCTATCAAAATCGTGGTTTGACGCTGGCGGAATTGATCAGCGAAGGTAACATGGGTTTGATCAAAGCCATCGAGAAATTCGAGCCGGAAAAAGATAATAAACTGATTTCTTATGCTGTGTGGTGGATTCGTCAAAGAATCCTGTTTGCATTGGCGGAAAAGACCAATGTGATTCGGATGCCTTTGGGAAAATCCAATATGATAAATAAGATCAAGTTTGCCGAAGATCAGATTTTCAGCGAAACGGGACGGCATGCCTCCGTGGAAGAAATTTCTCACCGTACCGATCTGGACAAAAAAGCGATCAATAAAGTGACCAAACAAAGCGTGCAAACTCTCTCTCTGGATGATGAAAGCTACACTAACGATCACGACACGGTCGCTCTTTCCGAGTTCATCGAAGATCCGGGTGTGGTCGATCCGAAAACGTTGTATTACCGGGAACGGGTGCAAGATAAAATCGAAGATTCGATCAATAGTCTGCCACCTCGCGATGCTTATATCGTTAAACAGTATTTCGGTCTGGATGGCAGTAAAGGCAAGAACTTTGCGCAGATCGGCGAAGAGCTCGGATTATCGCGGGAGCGGGTGCGCCAGATTCAAAAGGCAGCTCTGCAAAAAGTGATGAAAGATGCTTACACCGAGATGGAAAAAGACATCGATTACCTGATAAATTATTGATAGCTCTACGGATTTTTATTTCTGCCGAAAACTATTATTTATGTCTTTTTCTTGATCATTCTTGTTCTTTGCGTTTACTCCCGCCTCAATATTGCCGGAACAATCCTAATTGGAATAAATACTTATTATAGGCGTTAGCCAATTCCATGTAACTAAAAGCCGCAAACCAACCGAAATCCTGTTTTAGCCAGCGCCGATGCCGCAAGGTGATTTCATTCGAATCCATCTCTATCTTGTTCAGGTTGGGATCGAAGGTATCCTGATATGCCTGGGAACCGAAGTTGAAAATCAGATATGTCCACTGCCGGAATTCTTCGCCATAGCCGATGCTGAATTGCATGGAACCGGATTTTACATCTCCCGGCTTGCTCAAATTATCAAAAAACATCAATTCAAAGATGAAACGTTTTATGTAGAGCGAAGCCCCGTAATGCCAGATAATGTCTTCATGCGGCGTATAGGCGTTGGAATAGGTATAGCCGAGTGTGGCGATCAGATTACGATTTCTCAGCAATTTCAGATTGATGTCGGCGTCGAAACGGTATTCCGGCAGGTAATCGCATTCCGTGCCAAAAGCGAGAGCAAAGTTACTGAATAACCGCGATGACCAGGTTTTACCGATTCCGCC
>DAISYT010000081.1:0-8359 GCA_036825175.1 Candidatus Cloacimonadota bacterium | reverse complement strand
TTATTGGATATTAAGTAAGGAGTAAAAGAAATGAAAAAATTATGGATTATCGCAGCATTTCTGGTGTCGATGTTTTTTCTGTTTGCGGAAGAACCCGTAGAATTGGAGCATTTGACTGCGGAAACCTTCAAGGCAAAAGTTTTCGATTATGACAATAACACGGAATGGAGCTATAAAGGTGAACTTCCCGCCATCATCGATTTTTATGCGGATTGGTGTGGTCCTTGCAAAAGAGTGGCTCCCATTATGGTGGAGCTGTCTCAGCAGTACGAAAACAAACTGATAATTTATAAAGTAAACACAGATGATGAACAGAATTTGTCGTCTATGTTCGGCATTCGCAGCATTCCTTCGATTTTATTTATTCCGCTCGAAGGACAGCCCACTATGATCACCGGAGCTTATCCCAAAGAAGAAATGGTGAAAATCATCAACGAGGTTTTGAAGGTGCAATAGCGGTTCCAGTGCCATTTTGGCTCGTTAATACAAACAAAAAAATGCGTTATCAACTTTTATCATGCTGGATAGTAATCATTCAGCATGATTTTTTTTATAAGAGAGACCGTGCTCCGGGCAGATATTACTTCTTTTCGTACTGAAAGTGCGTCGGATTTACCGGCTAATTCGCCAATGGCTAAATTGCTAACCAGCAAATCCGCTGACAGCTAATTCGCTAACCTGCTAACCAGCCAACGGCTGATTTGCTAACAAGCGTGAGTCACGCCCTTCCCCTATTATGACCGGTAGTAAATAATTTATAAATAGAACAATTAGAAAATCATTGTCTTGACAATGCAGGTGGTGTAAAGATTTTTGAAAAGCTGTTTCCGAGAACAGTAAATATTTATATTATAGTAGGTTAGTGGAGTAAGGATAAAAGCGGATGGAATATAGTAAATCTGTGATCGTGGAAGTTGACGATGAAAGAGCGGTCGAATTAATCGAGAAAGTTTCTCAGTTCATCGTAAAAAAACGCATGGCTGCTCCGGCAATTCTGGCGATAGAGTCTTTACGTCCGCTCAGCCGCATTGGCAGCCAGGTTTTATATTTTATTGCTCCTTTCGCCGAATTGATTTTCAATCCGAAAGAATATCAGGAATTTGCCCTGATTCTGGAAAAACAGGAAAATGTCAGCCTGCTGATCAATCGCATCGATGAACTGGATGTGGAAAAATACAGTACAGAACGGGCGGAACGCAAACTTCTGCGTAAACGAAAAATAAACAAATTCAAAGACAGATGCAAAAAGATATTTAAGAAATAAATTGGAGGAAAGAATGGGAAATACTCAAATTCTGAAAAGAATCATTGCAACCGACTGCGGTAGTACAACCACGAAATCGATTCTTATTGAGTATATGGGTGGCGAATATCGTCAAACAGTGCGCGGAGAAGCTCCCACGACTGTGGAAAAACCATTGAACGATGTGACCAAAGGTGTGATCAACGCCGTCACAGAGTTGGAAGAACTTGCCCGCATCAAATACCAGGATGACAGCATTAAATTTACCAAAGACGGAGAAATCTGGCTGTCCGGCAAAGAAGGTGAAGGTGTGGATGCTTATGTTTCTACCAGTAGTGCCGGCGGCGGTTTACAGATGATGGTGACCGGTGTGGTTGCCAAAATGACGGGTGAAAGTGCCGAACGTGCGGCTCTGGGTGCCGGTGCCATCGTGATGGATTTGATCGCCAGCAATGATAAAAGACCGAATCATGAAAAGATCGAACGTATTCGTCATTTAAGACCGGATATGATCCTGATGGCTGGCGGCGTGGATGGCGGAACCACGAAACATGTGGCAGAAATGGCTGAACTGGTTGGTGCTGCCGATCCGAAACCGCGGCTGGGTTCCAGCTACAAACTTCCGGTGATTTATGCCGGAAACGACAAAGCTCGTGATATCATCAAAGATACGCTGGCAGATAAAACCGATCTGATCATCACAGAAAATCTTCGTCCCACTCTGGAAAGAGAAAATTTGGGTCCGGCTCGCGATAAAATCCATGATCTGTTCATGGAACACGTGATGGCTCAGGCTCCCGGTTACAACAAACTGATGAGCTGGACGAAAGGTCCGATCGACGGCAAACTGGAAAACATTCCCATCATGCCGACTCCGGCTGCCGTGGGAAACATCATGCAGACGATCGCCAAAGTGAATAACATCGAAGTTTTAGGAGTGGATATCGGCGGAGCTACCACCGACGTTTTTTCCGTTTTTACCGAAGACAAAGTGTTTAATCGAACCGTAAGCGCCAATCTGGGAATGAGTTATAGCATTTCCAACGTTTTGGCTACCGCCGGTATCGAAAATATTTTGCGCTGGGTTCCGTTCGACATCGATCGTGCCGGTCTGCGTAACATGATCAAAAATAAGATGATCCGACCGACCACCATTCCACAGCAACTGGAAGAACTCGTTCTGGAACAAGCTATCGCCAAAGAAGCTCTGCGTTACGCCTTCATTCAGCATAAAGAATTTGCCGTTTCTTTGAAGGGCGGTCAGCGCCAACGTGAAATTTCGGAAGCCTTCTCTCAATCCACTTCCGGCGATACCATCGTGAATATGATGACTTTGAATCTGCTGGTTGGTTCCGGCGGAGTGCTTTCCCATGCTCCTCGCCGCCATCAATCCGTTATGATGATGATCGATGCCTTCCTGCCGGAAGGAATAACCAGGCTGGCTGTGGATAGTATTTTCATGATGCCGCAGCTGGGTGTGCTGGCAGAAATCAGCGAACAGGCTGCCACCGAAGTGTTTGAAAAAGATTGTTTGATTTATCTTGGCAGTTGTGTGGCTCCGGTGGGCAAAATGAAACCGGGAAAACTTTCCCTCAGTGCCAGAATCGAATTGCCCAACGGCGAAGTTTTTGAAGAAGACATCCCCTTCGGCGAAATGAGATTATTACCCTGCGGTGTGGGTGAAACGGCAAAAGCTACCCTGAAACCCGCCCGTGGTTTGGATATCGGTGCCGGAAACGGAACGGAAATCGTTACGGAATTGCACGGCGGTGTGGTTGGAATCGTCCTCGATACCCGCGGACGTCAGCCGTTCGTCATGCCGGTGGAAGCTGCGGAACGTGTGCCACTTCTGAAAAAGTGGATGAAAGTACTGAACGCATATCCCGCTGAGATTTTAAGTTAGGAGGAAACAATGGCTCAAGCATATTCACCCGGTTTAACAGTAACCGACAATATAGTTTTAAGAAAAGAACGCATTCTGCCTTTGAAAGGAAAAGTTCTCGTGAAAAAAGGCGATAAAGTGAAAGCCGACGATTTGGTAGCAGAAACTCTGCTTCCCGGAAAAGTTGTTCCTTTTAATCTGGCTAATAAATTAGGCGTCGATTCCAAATTTATGAAAGATTACATCAAAATCCAGGAAGGAGATGTTCTGGAAAAAGGCACTGTTTTGGCTGAAACCAAAGGCTTTTTGGGAATGTTCAAATCCACCATCAAATCTCCGATTGCCGGTGAAGTGGAAAGTATTTCCAACCTGACCGGACAATTGCTTCTGCGTGAACCGAAGATTCCGGTAAGCGTAAAAGCTTTTATCGATGGCGTGATCGTAGATGTGATCGAAAACGAAGGCGTGGTGATCGAAAATAAATCCGCGTATGTACAGGGAATTTTCGGTATCGGCGGCGAAACAAACGGCGATATCAAAGTAATTGCCTCCTCTCCTTCAGAGAGCATCGATCCCAAGAAAATAGATCAAACCTGCGAAGGAAAGGTCATTGTCTGCGGCGCTATCGCTTCTCTGGCAGTAATCAAAAAAGCACAGCAGATGAAGGTGGCAGGTATCATCACCGGCGGTATCGACGATCAGGATTTGAAAGACCTGTTGGGATACGACATCGGTGTGGCTATCACCGGTCATGAAGAAATCGGGCTGACCATCGTGGTTACCGAAGGATTCGGAGAAATCAACATGGCACAAAAAACCTACGAATTGCTGAAGCATTTCGAGGGAAAAAAGGCATCCATTCACGGTTTCACTCAAATTCGTGCCGGCGTAATGCGCCCCGAAATTATCATTCCACTTCCATTCGATGAAAAAGAATTGAAAGTGGAAGAACCCAAAATGTCCGAATTGCTGATCGGTACAAACATTCGTGTGATCCGCCAGCCTAACTTCGGTAAAATCGGTAAAGTTACCGCCTTGCCGGAACAACTGACCAAAGTCGAATCCGAAACATTGGTGCGTATTTTGGAAGCCGAACTGGAAGACGGACAAAAAGTTATTCTTCCCCGTGCTAACGTGGAAGTGATAGAAAATTAAGATATTCCGAGCAAATCCGCTCTCTTTTTCGGGGAGCGGATTTTTTTATGCCGACAAAATCGACCAAAGATTGTGATTATAATATTTTCCCCGAAAGAAAAACTGATCTCTGATAACACCTTCCAAAATAAAACCATTCTTTTTTAATAACAGATTCGATGCCGTATTTTCTACAGCTACATGAGCATAAATTCTGTGCAAGTTGCCTTCGGAAAACCCAAAATCCAGAATGCACTCCAGAGCTTCCGTCATAATTCCCTGGCGAGTATATGTTTCGGCGAGATCATAACCGATTTCCGCAGAATGATTGATTTGATCGAACCGGTGAAAACCGATTGTACCGATCGATTTTCTGTTTTGTTTGAACACAATACACCAACGAATATGATTGGCGTTTTCCTGATGAAAGCACCAGTTTAGGATGGCTTTTGCTTCTTCGATATTTTTAGGAGGTTCATTGTCGTAGAGATATTTCGACACGAATTCGTCCTGGAAATGTTTATAGATAAAATTCAGATCATTATCATCGAATTTGCGAAGTAATAATCTTGCTGTTTCCAATTGCTGAAATTTCATGATTCCTCGAAATCTTCGTTCTTTTTATTCATCCCAACCCGGTCGGATAAAACTGCGGGCAGCGGGAAATTGCTTCTCTCCGATCGATTGAATTTTCTTCAGCAAAGCTATTATATTGAAAATGGATTCTTGCCGGTCCGGCATCATTTTTAGAAGAACTTTCCAGGCAGCCAGAGAACGGTCTATACCGATCAGAGCGACTTTTGCCGAACCATTCATATCTGTCGCCATCAAATCGTCGTCATTTTCGTTCAAGTCGTACAAAGTGTCCAAAGCCCGCCGGAATTTCACATCGATCTGAAACTGGTACCATTGTATTACTTCGGTGGCATCGGACAATTCCACTTTCTTTGCATCGAAGTATTCGTAAGTTTCCTGATTAACGTAAACAGGGTCTTCCAGCCATTTTCTCGATTCATCTTCATATTGCATACAAAGTCGGATGAGCAGGTGTTTATTGGCTTCTTCCAGGGAAGGTCTTTCTACTTCCGCATCCAAATTACTCAGATCGATACCTCTTTCAGCAGCATCTTGTAAAACCATTTCTTTGGTTTCTCTCAGAAGATCGGAAAGTGCTTTCCAGAATTCCGCATTTTCCAGGTCGTTTATTTTTTTATTGCCGAAGCGTTCCTGCCCGATGGCGTAGTTGGCGCATTTGGAAGTGAAAGGACAGCGTTCACACCAGCGATCACAATAATTGTAAATACCGGGAATGAAATTGGGATTGTCCGTGATTTCTTTGATCGTTCTCATTTTATTTCGATTTTCGCAGAGAACCGAACAGCCGATTCCAGGGTCGGTTCCATCTGGTCGATTCGTAACTGGCAGATGGTAAAGCTCCGTAGCTGAGTTGACGAAGATCGGCAATGGTATAAACGGCGTTGGGATTGTATTGCTTTACCGTTTCGATAATCTGTTGCATTTCTTTGCGACGGGCAGGCAGGAAGATGATTTCCACTTCGCCGTTATTGCCGATCGCCGGGATGTTGGTTACCGCATAACCCAATTCCCTAAAATGCGTGATCAGCTCGGAAGCTTTTTTCTGCGTGATAATTCGAATCAAAGTGACGCCCATGGCTAATTTTTGCTCGAGCAGAATTCCTACGAAATTACCGGTGGCAAAACCGGCAGCGTAAGCGATGTAATTGATGGGAGAGTTGATATTCTGCATGATCTGACTGATCACGATCAACCAGATCAAAACTTCAAAGAATCCGATGAATGGTGCCAAATACCTCATACCGCGATTAACAAAAATAATGCGCATCGTTCCCAAAGTGACATCGAAGATTCGTGAAAAGAAAATCAATATCGGCAAAAGATAAACCAGTGTTTCCTGCGGAATAAAATCCAGCATTATAGCTCCTTCATTTCCTTATTTCAGGAAGGATAAATATCTAAAACCGGCTGGCAGGGCAATGAAAAAAATCTTACTTCAAGAGCAGACACTTCCTGGAAGCGATTTTTTTACCGTTTATCATTAAGGAATAATAGTAGATACCCGAAGAAACAGATTTACCATTTTGATCTTTGCCATCCCAAACGATTTGGTGATTTCGTGACTTGCTGATTTGGTGATTTGAAAAAGTTCTGACTTTTTGTCCTTTTAAGTTATAAATAGAAAGTTCGTATGGTTCGTTTTGTTCGATGCTAAAACTAATTGTCGTGGTTGGATTGAACGGATTGGGGTAATTGCTTAAAACAGGTTTTTGAGAAGGAAGTTGAATTTCAGGTTCATCCAAATCCGTGAAATACCAATTCTCGGTTTGTGGTCCGCCATACGCTCCCAGATCATTTACTATCGTTCCCAACGATGGATACAAAGCCATGAGAGGATTTTGCGGATCTGCCGGATCATTGTAAATAGAAGTAGGATTTCCGGCGTCGATGCAAGGTGAAGTTGATTGCAGTTTCCAATCAGCAGTTAATGCTGCCGATGTGATTCCAACTACTTCCGTTGGAGAAATAAATTCCGGTTCAGCATCGATATTAAATTGGAAAAGTGAATCCGGATAAGAGGAAAAGCCGGGACCATATAATGAACTTATCCCATGTTGGATATTACAAAATTCAAAGTGGGGTAAACAATCATTATCTGCGAGATAAATCTGGCTGGAATAATTAGCATTAGGATGCCAAAAGATGGAATTTTCGATAATTGGTGAAGAAAATTCCAGGTAAAGGTGAGAACCGTAATTATAATGGGAAGCGTCGTTTCCCCAAAATACACAGTTAGTTATTGATAACGTATTCACATCCCAGCAATATAAACCGCCACCACAATAGCTATCATTATTGGCGATTATCGAATTAAGAATGGAATGATTTCCTCCCAGAAAATAAATAGCTCCCCAATCCGAATTATTACTTAAAATATTACAGTTTTTGAGTGAAAAAGTGCTGGTATAAGAATAAATAGCAGCTCCTTTATCAGCGGTGTTATTATAGAATGTGCAATTTTCCACAGTAGGTGAAGATAATTTTAAATAGATGCCTCCTCCTTCATTTGCCGAATTTCCATAAAAAGCGGAATTGAAAATCTTAGCTTTGGAAAAATCATCAAAATAAAATGTTCCACCTTGTGAAGTTGAAGTATTATGAGTAGTTGCTTCAGAATTCTTAAAAACACAAAATGAGAATTTTGAGCTATCAGCATCTGCCGGCGTTTCATCAAAGTTTATAGAATTCCAGTGAGTGTTATAATAAGGAATAAAATAAATAGAATCGTTTTCCGTGCCTTCGGCAATAATATTACCTTGAATGTTGAAAGTAACACTCATGGGTATTAATATTGTTACACCGGGTTGGATCGTTAGCGTTGCACCTTCTTCGATTAAAATATCTGCTGTACCCATTATATGTAAACTATCTGCTGACCAAACTGTGTCTTCAGTTATATCTCCCCAATAAGCAAAAAATGAATGAATATAATTGGGTTTGGTAAGTGTTTCAGTAGCAAATGAATTCGATATGGTCAATGATACATCATACCAGCCTGGCTCTTCATAAATCCACAGTGGATCATTTTCATTGGAATCGATAATGCCATCTCCATTTAAGTCCCAGGCTACGCTGTCCACAATTCCTTGAGTATTATTATGAAACTGTGCATATAAAGGAATCCAGCTATTGGTTTGGCTCGAGTTAAAAGCAATAATAAAAGGTATAACCTCAATGCAGTTTTCCATTAAATATTCATCGGTATTTGTGCCATCGGATACGGATAATTTTACACTGAAAGTACCGGTTTCATCATAAATCCATTCGGGGTTTTGTTCGTTGGAATCGATAATGCCATCATTATTGAAATCCCATTCCCAGGAAACAATGTTTTCTATACTTGTATCGGTAAATTGAACTGTGAGCGGTACAATGCCATTATCAGTTCCGATAGAAAAAGAAGCTTCCGGTGGAAGAATATGAATCAAATTTTCCTTTAAGAGTACTTCCGTGTTAATTCCGTCCGAGACAGTTAAAGATACGGAATAAAAACCTGCTTCATA
>DAISYT010000080.1:0-8383 GCA_036825175.1 Candidatus Cloacimonadota bacterium | reverse complement strand
CACACTTGAAGAGATAAAAGATATTGTAATCAATGACAAGTGGATGACAACTCTGAATTTTGCAGTTCATGAAGAGATGGAGAGACTTTCCGGTTTCCTGTCCGGCAGAATGAAAGAACTTCATATCCGTTATGAAACTACTTTACCGGAATTGGAAAACGAAGTGAAAATGCTAACAAAAAAAGTTAATAATCATTTATCAAAAATGGGATTTACATGGTAAAAAAGAAATTGATTCCTGATGGCTATAAACAAACGGAACTTGGCATAATTCCTGAAGATTGGGAAATTTATGACTTAGATCAATTGACTAATGTGATCATGGGGCAATCTCCAAACTCAGCATATTACAATACTATAGGTAGAGGACTTCCGTTAATACAAGGTAAAGCAGATATAAAAGACAGAAAATCTATTTCTAATATATTTTCATTGGATTATAATAAAATTTCTGAAAAAGATGACATAATAATGACTGTAAGGGCACCTGTTGGTTACATAGCTAAAGCAACGGAAAAATCTTGTATTGGAAGAGGAATTTGTTCTTTTAGATACAAAAATGATTATATTTATTATTATTTAGTTTCTTCTGAGAATCGTTGGAAAGATGTTTCAAATGGTTCAACTTTCGACTCTATAAAATCGGATGAAGTAAAAAAAATGTAAGTTCCTCTTCCACCACTTCCAGAGCAGAAAGCTATCGGTGAAATTCTCTCAGATACGGACGCTTTAATTGCAGTATTAAATAAATTAATCGAGAAGAAAAAGTTGATTAAAAAAGGAGTAATGCAGGAACTGCTAACCGGTAAACGAAGACTGAAAGGATTTACAGATGAATGGTTTACAACGACACTTGGAAAAATAGCAGAAATATATCAACCTAAAACTATATCTCAACAACAACTCACAAACGGCTTATATCCTGTTTATGGTGCAAATGGATTAATAGGACATTATGATACTTACAATCATGAAACATGGCAAAGTTATATAACCTGTCGTGGTTCTACATGTGGAGAAATAACGAAAACAACTAATTATTGTTGGATAACTGGGAATGCAATGGTTGTAAATGTGGATAACAGTTCTGCGGTAGATAAAGATTTTTTTTATTATAATTTATTATCCCAAAATTTTTCATCTTGCATTACAGGTTCAGGACAACCACAAATTGTAAGACAACCAATTTACGACTTTAAGATTATTCTACCTAACAATATTGCTGAGCAACAAGCAATTGCTCGTATTCTATCAGACTTGGATGAAGAAATTGAGAAGCTCGAATTAAAAAGAGATAAGTGCGAGTACATAAAACAGGGAATGATGCAGAAACTGCTGACCGGTCAGATCAGGTTAGTTAAAATTCATAATAAAGTTATAGAATTTAAAGGGAATCATAATAAGGCTATCAACGAGGCAGTTTTGATTTCTGTTCTTTCTCATTATTTTGGGTCTGAAGAATATCCGTTAGGTAGAAAACGATATACAAAGCTGTCTTATTTGTTTCACAGGCATACAGATGGAAAAATCGAAGATTATTTAAAGAAAGCTGCTGGACCTTACAATCCTCACACAAAATACAAAGGTTCTGAAAAAATCGCTCTTCAAAAGGATTATGTTGTAAAGCATAAGAGAGATAAATATGTGGGCTTTATTATAGGAAATAATTATCCAGAAGCTGAATCTTATTTCCTGAAATGGTACGGTCAAGACTCCCTAAATTGGCTTTTACAATTTAGGAAAAACAAAAATGATTATTTGGAGCTTATTGCAACTGTTGATAATTCAATACTTGATTTGTCAGAAAAAAATATCACGATATCTCCAGACACAGTTTATGAGTACATTGGAAGTATCAAAGAGTGGAAAGATAAACTTAAAAGGAAAACATTTTCAAAAGTTAATATAAAGAAAGCAATACAAACCTGTTATGAACTTTTTAATTATTAATTGGAGTCAAGATGGATTATAAGTTAGCTGTATTCCAGGGTAAGAAGTTACGAAAGCTTTTTTTAAATGACGAGTGGTGGTTTTCTGTTATCGATGTGATCGAGATTCTAACAGACAGTACAAAACCGAGAGATTACTGGTATAGAATGAAACAACGCGTTAAGAGTGAATCGGGAGTTGAACTGTCGACAAATTGTCGACAGTTGAAAATGCTGGCTTCCGACGGAAAAATGCGATTTACCGATTGTGCTAACACGGAACATGTTTTCAGAATTATTCAATCGATACCTTCACCAAAGGCAGAGCCATTTAAAAGATGGCTGGCAAAGGTGGGTTATGAACGGGTAGAAGAAATCGAAAACCCGGAATTAGCCCAGGAAAGAATGAAGGAACTGTATGAGAAAAAAGGATATCCCCAAGACTGGATAGATAAGAGAATTCGAGGAATTGCAGTAAGACAGAATTTAACCGACGAATGGAAAGAAAGAGGAATAACCACACAAAAAGATTATGCAATATTAACGGCGGAAATAAGTAAGGCGACTTTTGGCATGACACCCAGCCAATATAAACATCATAAAGGCATACCTCAAACATCAAAAGCAAATCTTAGAGACCACATGACCGATCTGGAACTTATATTCACTATGTTGGGTGAAAGAGTTACAACAGAAATCTCCCAAAATGAAAATCCGGAAGGTATGATAGAAAATAAGAAAGTGGCGAAACGCGGTGGGAGAGTTGCCGGTAATGCTCGAAAAGAAACGGAAAAAGAAATAGGAAAAACTATAATCTCAAGAAAGAATTATCTTTCTTTAGAAATCCCGGAAGCAAATGCCGAGATCGAGGATGAAAATGAATAATTTTGGAACAATTGAAAAAATAACTCAGCAAAAAGTGATCAATTTATTCACTAACGAGCTTAGTTATGATTATCTGGGCGATTGGCAAAACCGGGAAAACAGCAATATAGAAGTAGCTATTCTGACGAATTATTTAAAATCAAGATCATATTCGGAAACTTTAATCAGGAAAGCCATCAAAAAATTACAAGGAGAATCGAATAACCTGGCAAAAGGATTATATGCTGCCAATCAAGAAGTTTATTCTCTTTTAAAATATGGAGTTAAAGTAAAAGAAGACGTCGGAGAGCATAACCAGACAGTATATCTGATAGATTGGAATAATTTCTATAATAATCATTATGCAATTGCTGAAGAAGTAACCGTTATTGGAAAACATAATAAAAGACCTGATCTTGTTTTATACGTAAATGGTATTGCTTTGGGAGTAATTGAACTAAAATGCAGTAAAGTCTTTGTTGAAGAAGGGATTCGGCAAAATTTGGATAACCAGACTTCTGAATTTATTATGCCGTTTTTCACAACGATTCAATTGATCATGGCTGGAAATGAATCGCAGGGTTTAAGGTATGGAGTGATAGAAACTCCTCAGAAATATTATTTGGAATGGAAGAAACAAGGTTTTGATAATAAACTTTATGATCATTTGAAAGAATTATGCAGCAAAGATAGATTCCTTGAATTGGTACATGATTTCACCATCTATGATGCTGGTACAAAGAAAATTTGCCGCCACAATCAATACTTTGCAGTAAAAGCCGCCCAAGAACGCATTGCAAAACGGGAAGACGGTATAATTTGGCATTCTCAGGGTAGCGGTAAAAGTATAATTATGCTCTTCCTCGCCAACTGGATTCTTTTAAATAAAACCAATTCCAGGGTTTTAATTATAACAGACAGAACAGAGCTGGATGAACAAATAGAGTTGAATTTCAATAATGCCGGCAGGGAGCTTGCAAGAACTACAAGTGGCAAAGATTTATTGGAAAAGCTGAATCAAGCTTCTCCGTCTGCAATTTGTTCTCTAATTCATAAATTTGGCGTACACAATGAAGAAGAAGTGGTTGCAGATTATATTAAAGAGTTATTGGCAAGGTCGCCGGAGTTTATGCCCAAAGGTAATATTTATGTATTTGTAGATGAATGTCATAGAACCCAGTCCGGAGAATTACACAAAGCGATGAAATCGATTTTGCCAAACGCAATGTTCATCGGTTTTACCGGAACCCCACTACTGAAAAAAGACAAACAAAAAAGCATCGAAGTCTTTGGCAGTTACATTCATACATATAAATTTAATGAAGCTGTTGAAGATAAAGTGATTTTGGATTTAAGATATGAAGCAAGAGATATAGATCAAAGAATTAATAACCAACAGAAAATCGATCAGTGGTTTGATGCCAACACAAAAGGACTCACCAATAATGCAAAAATTCAACTAAAAAAACGCTGGGGTACAATGCAGCGAATTCTTAGTTCCCAGGATCGACTGGAAAAGATAGTCGGGGATATTATTTTTGATTTCTCGGTTAAGGACAGACTTTTAGATGGTACCGGTAATGCCATGTTGGTTTCCGGCAGTATATATCAGGCGTGCAAATTGTATGAGTTGTTCCTGAAACATGAATTTAATAAATGTGCTATTGTAACTTCTTACGTACCAAATATAACCGACAGAAAAGGAGAGACAACAGGAGATGGTCAGCTTTCCGACAGATTATCCAAATATAAAATCTACAAACAAATGCTGAATGGAAAAACCACTGAGGAATTCGAGAAAGAAGTTAAGAGAAAATTTGTAAAAGAGCCCGGACAAATGAAACTGCTTATTGTTGTCGATAAGCTGCTTACAGGTTTTGATGCACCGAGTGCTACCTATCTTTATCTTGATAAGAAAATGCAAGACCATGCTCTCTTTCAAGCTATTTGCCGAGTCAACAGATTAGATGGTGAAAGTAAAGAATATGGTTATATCATCGATTATAAGGATTTATTCAAAAGTCTTGAAAAAGCGGTTGAAGATTATACCGCTGAGGCATTCGATAATTTTGATAAAGAAGATGTGGCAGGTTTATTACAAAACAGATTAAAGAATTCTGTTATAAGACTTGATGAAGCATTGGATGCTGTCATCACTTTGTGCGAACCTGTTGAATACCCCAGAGATATTAATGCTTATGCCAGATTCTTTTGTGGTGATACTCCGGAAATATTATCTCAAAATGAAAAGAAGAGGCAATTACTATACAAACTTGTTGCTTCATTGATCAGAGCTTATGCAAACATTGCTAATGAAATGGAAGACGCCGGTTATTCAGAAGAAGAAATTATTAGGATCAAAAGAGAAGTAAATCACTATACTGCTGTACGGGATGAAATAAAAGTTATCAGTTCGGATTATATCGATATCAAAGCTTATGAACCTGCCATGAGGCACCTGATCGATATGTATATAACGGCTGATGATAGCATCGTGTTATCAGACTTTATGGGAATGCCCCTTATCGATCTTATTATTAAGAACGGCAAAGATATTTTCGAGATCATGCCGGGAAATATTAAGGGTAATAAAGAAGCTTCTGCCGAAACAATTGAAAATAATATGAGAAAGATTATCATCGATGAAATGCCAACTAATCCTGCCTATTTTGAAAAAATGTCTAAACTGTTGGAAGAGCTAATAAAGCTGAGAAGAGAACAAGCAATCCAATATGCAGAATACCTCGATCGAATTACCAAACTTGCTTCAGCGATTAAAAATGGAAGTCAGAATCATTATCCTGAAAAAATAAGAACTCAAGCTCAAAAGTCATTATATGACAACTTAGGGCAAGATGAAAAATTGGCTTTAAAACTCGATGAATCCATAAAATCATCGATCAGAGATAATTGGAGAGGAAATTCCATTAAAGAAAGAGCGGTGAAATGTGCAGTAAAAAGCTGCTTGCCAGATGCTGAATTAGCTATGAGATTATTCAATATTGCAAAAGAACAGACAGAGTATTGATGGAAAAAATTACCGTTTCAAATATCTCGATAGATATTGTAAGAAAAGATATTAAAAATATTCATTTAACAATTTATCCTCCGAACGGGAGAATAAAGGTATCAACTCCTCTTAAAATAGATAATGACTCTCTCAGACTTTTTATTATTTCAAAAATGGGCTGGATAAAGAAAAAGTTACATGAGTTAGAAAATCAGGAACGTCAAAGCGCCCGAAAATATATTTCCGGAGAAAACCATTATTACTGGGGAAAGAGATATATTCTTAATGTTATTTATCAGAAAGCCCCGCTTCCCAATCAAGTTCAGGTTAGAAATAAGAAATTCATCGATTTATCCATCAGAGAAAACTCATCACAACAGATCAGAAAACATGCACTGTATAGTTGGTATCGGTCTGAAATAAAAAAAGCGATTCCATCTTTGATTTCAAAATGGGAAAAAAAACTTAATGTTTCAGTTTCTAATTGGGGAGTAAAAATCATGAAAACAAAATGGGGAACGTGTAATACGGATGCCAAAAGAATTTGGCTGAATCTTGAATTGGTAAAAAAGCCAAGTTATTGTCTCGATTATATCGTTCTTCATGAAATGATGCACTTGATAGAAAGGACTCACTCAGATCGTTTTAATAATTTGATGGATAAATATTTTCCCAATTGGAAATCCGTTAGAAAAGAGCTGAATGAGTTTATACTTTAATTAAATTTAAAATGAAATAATACTACTTTCTTCCTCTTTTTCTGCCATCCTTTTTCTTGACGTCGGAAGGCTAAAAGCGAACTTGAACCAAAAATGGAAGGAGTTGAATTTGAATATTTTGTCGATCTGTGCCACCAGCTCATCCGGCAGCATTGCACTTTGCCGTGATAACCACATTGTTTTCAGCAGCTTTCTGGACATTCAGGTTACGCATTCCGAACGCTTAATGCCGCAAATCGATTTTGGATTGAAACAGAGCAAATTGTCTTTGGAAGATCTCGATCTGATTGCCGTGGCGAACGGACCCGGTTCGTTTACCGGAATTCGTATTGGATTGGCAACCGCCAAAGGGCTGTGTATGGGAAAGGAAATTCCTCTTTATCCCGAAAACACGCTCAAGCTCTTGGCTTACAATGCTTTTGGAACCGATCTTCCCATCCTGCCGTTTATCGATGCCAAAATGGCTGAAGTTTATGCAGCTTTGTATTCCCCGGATTTCCAGACTTTGATCGAACCACAAAATGCCGATCCGGCAGAATTTTTAGCAAAGATCGATAAACCGGTTTTTATGCTGGGAGATGGCGTGGCAAAATATCGGCAGATCATCGCACACAGCGGCATTACAATGAAATCAGCTCTTCCGCACCAAAATATTCCTTTGGCAACGACCTTGCTCAGTCTGGCAATGCAGCTCCCGTCTATTCCTCCGTATGATTTTGACAGCATCGCCGACCTGCAACCGTATTATCTGAGAAAATCCCAGGCGGAATTGGTGAAAGAAGCCAAAGAAAAAAAACAGGAGAAAATAAATGAATAACCGACCAAGCTGGCATCAATATTTTATGGAAATGGCTTATCTGGCAGGAACCCGTTCCACTTGCCTGCGCCGTAAGGTGGGCGCTATCATTGTGGTAGAGAATCAAATCGTTGCCACCGGTTACAACGGTTCACCCAAGCATGTTCGTCATTGCGGTGAAACCGGTTGTCTGCGACAAAAATTGAATGTTCCGTCCGGCGAGAGACACGAACTTTGCCGCGGCGTTCATGCTGAACAAAATGCCGTTATTCAGGCAGCGATCAACGGCTCGTCTATCAAAGGCGGCGCTTTGTATTGCACCAATCAACCTTGCGTGATCTGCTCCAAAATATTGATCAATGCAGAGATAAACACTATTTACATCGCCGAACCTTACGAGGACGATCTGGCTCAGGAAATGCTGCGGGAAGCCGGGATTTCCATGAATCTGGTGGATCGAAAAACCGGTGTTTTGACAAAGTTGATATAAACTATATTTTTTTTGCAAACCTTGAAAAGGCTTATAAGGCTGTTTCTTTCTTGTAAGCCTTTTCAAGGTTAGTTCATGAGGTTAGTGTTTTCCAATCCTTGAAAAGATCGAGTGAAAGAAGACCTCTGAGAGAAACCGTGCCTTCGGCAGGCAAGCCTTTTCAAGGTTAGCTATGAGATATAAAAAAAGCAGCAATGCTTGCGCGATGCTGCTTTTTTTCACAACTCTATTATTTAGAAGTTAAATTTGAAATCCTTTTCGTCTTTTGCCGGTTCAGTGAAAGAAATGCTGTCGCCTTCCGCCAGACCTTCGATAATTTCCACTTCCTGGAAATTATTGATCCCGGTTTTCACCACGATCTGTGTGCCGATGGTATCGCTCTGAACACGATAGATAATATCTTGTCCCGCGTCGTTACTGAAAATCGTCCGAATGGGAACGACCAGAATATCGCTCTTCTTTTCACCGATGATGGTAATATTGGCAGTCATACCCGGTTTGAGTTTGGCATCCACATTTCTGATCTCGATCTCGACGGGAAACACTTTCACGTTGTTGTAACTAATTGCCATAGCG
>DAISYT010000079.1:0-8422 GCA_036825175.1 Candidatus Cloacimonadota bacterium | reverse complement strand
ATAATTCATAAGTTACTGTAAACAAGTTAAATATAACCATGGTAATTATCATTATTACCTCCTGAATATTTCATCGTCATTCTGAGCTTTACCTGCCGAAGCTTGAGCGAAGGCTGGTTTCTTTCATTCG
Source organism: Candidatus Cloacimonadota bacterium (assembly GCA_036825175.1). Taxonomy (GTDB): domain Bacteria; phylum Cloacimonadota; class Cloacimonadia; order Cloacimonadales; family TCS61; genus B137-G9. The sequence continues at coordinate 8,292 of DAISYT010000079.1, read as the reverse complement.
CCTTGATGAAGAATGATCCAGCCTTGAAAAGGCTCAGTGACAGACTCCCCTGATTGAAGCCATTTTCAAGGAGATGGTCATTGCGTCCGGCAACTGCCGGAGGCTTTTTCTCCTGCGAAGCAATCTTGAAACAACCGAGAGAACAGATTGCTTCATCCCGATGAAGCAGGGATTCGCAATGACTGCTATTCATGTTTCGTCAAAACCATTGCATGAATTCCTCAACATGACGTTTTGTTGTCATTTACTACAAAATACACTCTATTTTTCTACTAATTATGCAGAACTCAGATTAATTTCCTGGGAACATACACGAGTTTCTTCATGTTAACGAAGAAGGATCATTTTTTTGATAGATTGATATTTCCCGGCTTTCATTTTATAGAAATAAACTCCGCTGGCAGTAGCTTTTGCATTATCGTCTTTTCCGTTCCAAATAAAGGAATGATTACCGGCAGCTAATTTTTCATTTACCAGTTGCTTAACCTTCTGACCTTTTAAGTTGTAAATGCTGATTTCCGTGTTTTCATCGTCTGCAATATAAAAAGAAATCGTGGTGCTGGGATTGAACGGATTGGGATAATTTCCCAGCAATTTTGTGCTGGCAGGAACTATCATTTCCTCTTGCGTACCCACCGGATTTGTATAGAAAACATCGTCGATATACCAGCCTTCGCCGGTAACCAGTCCGCAGCTTCCCAACACAAATCTGATCTGCGCCGTGCCGGAATACTGAGAAAGATCGAGAGTCACTTCTTCCCAATCGATATCCCCGGCAAAAACGGGCTGCCCCTGACTGAAAGGAGAATTTGGAATATTCATCGTCGTGCAGGGATAACCGCCTTCCGGCGTAACCAGTTCCCAATCTCCGCCATTCACAGAGATTTCGATCTGACCGCCGTCCCAGGTTAAACCATTACTATTGCCACCTACATCCATCCAATGATGAAATTTGATAATTGTGGCAGTACCCAATTCAAATTCGGGCATCACTAAAGCAGCATACATAAAATTGGCATAGGGAAGGGTTTCCTCATCGCCGCATTTCATACTGAACATGCCGCCTTCCGTAAAATTGCGGTAAGAACTCAGATGCCATTCATCCACCCAATCTTCACCCAATGCCAGATGTTCCCAGCCATTTTCGCCGTTTTCAAAATTGTGAGCGATGAATCCAATGGGCAGATTGAAGCTCGTTTGCACCCCAATTCCACTCTCATCCTGAGCAATCATGGTGATTTCGGCAAAATATTCCGACGGACTGTTGGCAGCTACCGACACCTGGAAAGGTTGCTCGGTTGTGCCGATTTCTCCGGGTAAAATCTGTGAAATCGTACTGCCGCCACTTATCGTTATATCGGGATTGGTAGTGACGAGGATAACGGTGGTGTTATATGAAAAACCGTCGCCGCCGTTACTCAGATCGATGTATAAATCTGCTGTTTCGCCCGGATCGAGAATTTCATCGCTACCGGAAAGCACATTACAGCTAAAACTGCTGTAGTTCAGGATGGGAGCCAGTACTTCGATTTGGAAATAACTGATCCAGGAAGAACCGGATGATTCTACTTCTAAGGTAAAATCGATAAAGGTGTGGTCTTCGATATTTTCCAGCAATTCGATCTGGAAGGCATTCTCTAAAAGCAGGCTGCCGGAAGCCGGAATTTGACCGTAAACCGCCGCACCATCCAGAATCGTAACCTGATTACTTTCCGTGGAAAGAGTGGCATTCACCACCGTTCCCGTGGGTTGCAGACCGATATTATCCAAAGTCACATTCAACTGAACGGTATCCAGCGCTTGAATGGAATTATCGATATGACCGCTCAATTCCACACAATCCACCTCACCAAAAATCACGTATTGTTCCTGGGAGATTGTATTCACGTCGCTGCTGTAGCGGAAACTATTTTGTTTGGTCACAGTAACTTTCATCACTTTATTCGGGTCTTGCGACGGGATCGATATAGCCAAAGGTGAACCGGTTCCCACACCGCTTCCGATCACTTGTCCATCCACCGACAATCCGATAAACGAGCCGGCATCGGCTGTCACTACAAATTCCTCGGCACCATTCACCAGTACGTCGTCATGAGCTACCGTGAGATTCTGCGGGACTTCGGAATAAATGTTCATAAAAGCGCCGCCGTGAGCATGGAACAGATTGTACGTTACCGGTTTATTTTGATAATTATAAGCCCAGTTATTTTGAAAAAGGAAGAGTTTACCGGCAGCATTGGCAAAAGCCGGCAAAATGAAATCGCAGTCGGAGGCATTTGTGCCGAGATTGGGCAGGAAATCGGGCCACATATTATCCATGACGCCCCACATGTAAACATCATTCACAAAGGAATAAGAAACCTCCGAAGCAGCCACCAGCCCCAAAGCACCGGTAGGATGGCGGTGGAATGTTTCGGCAAAACAATCTCCGGCATAATTATATTTTCCGGTTAAGCAATTGATCGAAAAAACAAAAATGGGATATTGATTTTCCAGATTCTGCACATTTGAAGAACCGTAATCGGGTTCTCCCCAACCGGTTTCACCACCGTGATCACGATGTACCAACATGAATGAACCGGCTTCTATAGCCTGATTGATGAGAGTTGCCGTACCACCTGTCCAACCTCCCAGTTCGGCAGGAGTGGCAGGAATGTAATTTTGCCCGTTCGGACCAAAATAATTTATTACCGTCGTAGTATTGGTGGCTGTCGACCAGGGATCGGTATTCGGATTACCGTCATACACAGCGTTGATCCTCACCCGATTTTTTCCGAGATTATTTTCCCAATAGCCGCCCACAGCTTCCGAACAAATCTGGAACCAGCGCTCCGTTTGCCAGCCCAAAGCTGTGATCGGATGATCATAATAATAAGAATCCGTCACGGGATTTCGTTCATTATTCAGCAGTTTGCCAATCATGATTTCCAAATCCTCTTCATTCTGAGCAGTGATTCTGGCGAGAATCACATCGGCGATGGAGTTTCCGGTTACATCCGCATAAACGTGATCGGAAACACAATAGCTGTTCCACATAGGAGAAACAATCGTATTGCCCGAAGTACCGTAATCTCCCAAAAGAAGAACGGCTACCGGAGGAATATCCCAATAATTATAGGCGTGATTGATATAACTTTCTATCGCTGTCGTCGTATTCCCTCCGACTTCGGTCGTGGTGACGACTCCCGTGCGAATACCCTGTTCATTTCTGAAAACGGCGATGGAATCAGCCCAAGCCAGAAAGTCAGGATCATCGGGTGTAATGATGATGTATTCGTAATCTTCGGTACGCGATGTCGGGTTTTTAGGCACGCGGCAGGGAGGTAATGATTCATAATTCAGAATTGACGATTGTAAAATGGGTTCCCACCAGATGCTACGAAGCCTGTCATCACCAAAGACTCCGCTGCCCCCGCTGAATTCCACGTTTATTTTCAGGTCACGATACACCAGCATTTCGCCGGTAACGGGATTAAATTGAAAAGGAGCAATCGAAACCACAACCACCTTCACACCGCGAATTTCCAAAACATCGGAAACGAGGAGCGGTTGAGCCGGATAAAAGGCATTCTGCTGATAAACTTCCTGATTTTTATTATATTCCAAATCTCCGGTTTCCGTGTCCAACGGAAGGCGCGGAGCAGGAATTATCTGTAAATTCTCATATTTTTCCTGACGGGACGAGATAATTTCCGCCTGCACTCTGGCTCCTTCCGGAACAGCGATAAAGCGGCTGATCATCGGCAGATCGGGACAGCCTTCCTCACCCGGCAGAAACTGACCTGCCAAGCCGATGGTCGTCACTTCTTCCGTATCCAGTGGACGAGTTTCCATGCTGAATGATTGAATGGAATAATTCAATTCCAAGCCACTATCAGATTGGTCGATCACGGTAATTCCCTGGTCTCCCCAGCTATCGGGATATTCGATCTGATTTGCGGCTAAATATGAACCAATAACCAACAAAACGAGTATCATCACTTGTTTCATATAATCTCCTATATTTCTTTCTAATCTATTTGTATGCAATTTTCTAACCACAATCTGTTTCATATGTAAATTATTTATTTTTTTAAAAATTGGTGAGACAGTCGGTTGAAATTGGAGATTCTAAAGATGTTGAAAAAAAAGTTTGACATACGCCTTGGTTTATTAGTTTTGAATGTGATTTTTATTGAGGAGGGGGAATGAAACAAAAGAAAATAGTCATAGTAGAAGATGAGCTGATTATCGCTGAAGAGATAAAAACTATGCTTCTGAAAGATAATCTGGATGTGTATGGAATTGCTATGTCCGGCGAGGAATGTATAAAGTTTGTTGAAGAAATACATCCTGACCTGGTTATCATGGATGTGATGTTATCCGGAAAGATGACCGGCGTCGAAGCAGCCATGATTATTCACCGTAATTTTGGCACTCCTGTTATTTTTCTTACCGCCTATGTAGATGAAGAGGTTTTGGAAGGTGCCATCGAATGTGATCCCTACGGTTATCTGGTAAAACCAGTAAGAGAAAAAGATGTGCGTACTGCTGTAAAAATGGCGTTCTACATGATCAAACGGGAAGAAAGCGAAAAGACGATATAGGTTTGTTTCCTGCGTTTTTTACCAGTTCTATCAGTTCCTCATTTACGAAAGGTTTAGTTCGGTAAGCATACGCTCCCAGTTGTATTGCCGATTGTTTAATTTTCTGATCTCCATAGGCAGTTAAAATAATAATATCCGTTCCAGGATTGATCGATTTTAGTTGAGGAAATATCTGCAAACCGTCCATATCGGGAAGGCGTTTATCCAGAAGTACGACATCGATCTTGTGATTCCGAGCCAATTGCAATGCTTCTCTGCCGTTTCCGGCAATGAGAATACAGAGGTCTTCCTCAGCAAAAATACTCGATAATAAAAGCCGCATATCGGCATTATCTTCTACGATTAATAGAACTTTTTCAGCCCTCAAATCTTTCCTTTCCATACCGACTGTGATTGCATAATACATGCCAGCCCGAAAAAGGAAAACAGGTGGAAAATCGGAAGTGATTAATATATTGAAAAATATAATCATACCAAATACGTAGAAAAAGAATGAATGTTTTAAGTCTTTTACAGAAAAAAATTAATAGCTTTCTTTGTGTCAGCAGAGCAACAGTTTTGTCGATATTTTGTCCCACCCTTACAGGTCGATTTTGAGCTCGCTCATTTTTCGATAGAGGGTTTTTCGGTTTAATTGCAGCATTTTTGCGGCTTTAGTTTTATTGTTATGGCATTTTGTAATGGCATTGGAAATGATTTTTTTCTCGAATCTGGAAATCATTTCACCAAAAGACAATCCTTCTTCCCAAGCTTCAGTTTCGAATCTGGAATCGTCTCGGTCGTGTTGTACAAAAGCCAGATGATGTGGTTCGATGACTCCGTTATTTGCCATCAGGACGGCTCTTTTAATCGTATATTTTAGTTCGCGTATATTACCGGGCCAGTTGTAATTCTGCATTTGGGTCAAAGCTTCGGGAGTGAAGCCGGAAATTCTTTTGTCCAGTTGCAGATTCGCTTCCAAGAGAAATTCCCGCGACAGTATTTCGATATCCTGTTTGCGTTCCTGCAGGGTGGGAAGCAGGATTTGGAATTCATTCAGGCGGTGATACAGGTCTTCCCGAAAGGCACCCCTTTTCATTTCCTGATAAAAATTGAGATTGGTGGTAACAATCAAGCGGACGTCGACTTCGATCTGCTTTTTCCCGCCGACCCGCACTATTTGCCTGTTTTCAATGGCGCGAAGCAGTTTTGCCTGTCCTTCCAAGGGTAGATTGGTAATTTCATCTAATAATAAAGTTCCGCCGTTCCCTTCTTCGAACTTACCGATTTTGGTATTGTTCGCACCGGTGAACGCACCTCTCTCATAACCGAAGAGTTCACTTTCCACCAGGTTTTCCGGAATCGCTCCACAATCGATCGCGACAAACGGTTTGTTTTTTCGGTTACTGAATTGATGGATCAAACGGGCAATCACTTCTTTACCGGTACCGCTTTTCCCCTGCAGAATCACGCTCATGTTGGTGTCGGCGATCAGGTGAGCCTGTTCGATAATCCGCTGGATGGCTGGGCTGGTACCCATTCTATCCACACTCATATCTTTCTGACCGAGTTGGATTTTCAGGTTCTTTACTTCTTTACTCAGGCTGATATTTTCCAGTGCTTTTTTAATCGTCAGCAGTAATTCGTAATTACTAAAAGGTTTTGTCACGTAATCGTAAGCGCCAAGTTTCATAGCATTTACAGCATCGTTCACGTCGGCATAAGCGGTTATCATAATTATCTGCATTTCAGCAGAAAGATTCTTTAATTCTTTCAAAATCTCCATGCCATTCATTCCCGGTAAACGCATATCCAATAATACCAGATCGATACTTTGTCTGCCAGCTTCCCGCAAAGCAGAATGTCCGTCCCGGGCAGAAATCACCTGGTAACCTTCGTCGTTCAAGATATTACTCAAAAGAAAATTCATGTCTTGATTATCATCTACGATCAAAATTGTTTCCATGTATTCACTCTCTCCTTTTAAAAAAAAGGCTGCGTTAAATCTGTGGCAGCCTAACTGTTACAGTGGTTCCTTCGCCAATTTTGCTTTCAAAGTCTATCGTTCCTTTATGTGCATTGATAATCTGGTAAGCCATCGATAACCCTAAACCAGTTCCCTGCGATTTCGTGGTAAAGAAGGGATCGAAAATACGGTCGAGATCGGTTTGTGAAATGCCGCAGCCATTATCCATAAATCTTATTACGACGGATTCCGGTTCTAAAGTGATGGCAATTTCGATGGTTCCATCATCCTGAATCGCATCGATGGCATTCAAAATAAAGTTCAAAAAACATTGCTGCAACCACTTCTCGTCCAGCATCATTGTCGGCAGATCATCGGGAAAATTTCTGATGACGGTGACGCGATGTTCTTCACATCTGGTAAACACCATTCCGAGCGCATTTTCCATAACCCTGGTCAGATCGGTACTGTGCAGATCGATGTCCCGCGGGTTAGCAAACTCCAGCAATTCTTTGATAATCTGGTTGGCACTTTGCGAATTTCGCAGCACAATTTGCAGGTATTGATTGAGTGGTTCTGCCGGCTTAAATTTATTCAAACAAAGCTGGATGGCTGAGCTGATATTTCCCAACGGATTACGAATTTCATGCGCAATTCCGGCTGCCAGCTGTCCCACTCCCGCCAGCCGTTCGGTTTGCAAAACACGTTTTTCCATGGCACGTTGTTTGGTAATATCGCGGATCGAACAAATAATCTTTTTATACTTTCCGTCATCTTTGTTTAACCGACACTGACAGGAACCCTCGATCATTCCACTGCTTTTACTTTTCAGATGAAGTTCAAAGTTTTGCAGCTTGTTGTTTTGTTTCAACAAAGCGATCATTTTTTTTACTTCCGGTTCTTCGGCAAAAAGTTTCAGCACACTTTTTCCGATCAGTTCGGTACGCCGGAATCCGGTAAAAGTCTCGATCGAAGGGCTGATCTCGATCACTTTCAGGTTGAGATCGAATTCACAGTAAATATCCTGAATATTCTCAAAAATCAGGCGATATTTTTCCTGACTTTCCCGCAGTTTATTTTCCATCTGAAACTTATAAAAAGCCAATTCCAATACAACCTTTAATTCCCTTTCGTCGAAGGGTTTAACGATATAACCGTAAGGTTCGGTAATAATGGCTTTCTGTAACGTATTATCGTCGGCATAAGCCGAAATAAAAATGAAGGGGAGGTGAAATCTTTTATAGATAATTTCGGCTACTTCCAATCCGCTCATTTTGCCACCGAGCATGATATCCAGCAGCACCAGATCGGGTTTTAATTCTGCTGTTTTTTCGAGGGCTTCCTCGCCGAATCTGGTCATACCACAAACCGTATAGCCACAATTTATCAATAATTTCTGGATGTCCATGGAGATGATCATTTCATCTTCGACAATCAGAATTCTCTGCGAACCCACTTTTTTACCCCTTTTTGTTTTCATTCTTGTTGAGAAGAAGGATGACAGCTAAAATCTGACAAGTGTTTTAATTTGTCTTTTCATATAAAATCTTTTTTACACTCATTTTTCCGAGAGTTATATCTATGAACCATATAGATGATAAATCTTTATTCTCCTTGATTTTAAAAACATGTTATTTCAGAAAGAACATTAAAATCAATCTGCTTACCAATCTTTGTTATTTTACCGAAAATCTGATTTTTTTTTATAATAAATGTTCAGAATAAACGAGACTCCTTTTTAATTGATTAATAAAAAACCTT
>DAISYT010000078.1:0-8452 GCA_036825175.1 Candidatus Cloacimonadota bacterium | reverse complement strand
GAAAACGTGGCAGGTTTGGGTGCTGAAATCACCACTTCTGCCAATATGGGAAGCACGACTATTACCCGCGGTCATACAGCCCAGACCGGAGCTGGCGGCACCAGCATTCAAAGATATTACGACATTTCTCCTACCACCAATACAGCCTTGGATGCTACTTTTGTTTTTCATTACAATACTGAAGATTTGAACGAACAAGAGGAAGCAACGCTTTCTCTTTGGAAATCGGAAGATAACGGTATTACATGGACGGAAATGACCGGCACGGTCAATCAGGATGATAACACCATCACTTTGGAAAATATCGATTCATTTTCCCGCTGGACAGCTTCGGATGGCGATCATTCTTTACCGGTAACTCTTTCTTCTTTTGATTGCTGTCTTGAGAATAATCTTCCCGTTTTGAATTGGACAACTCAATCGGAACTGGAAAACGCAGGTTGGAATATTTATCGTAGTGCAGAAGAAAATGGTTATGAACAGAACGATTACCTCCAAATCAATTCTAATCTGATTGCCGGCATGGGAACGACTTCCATACCTACCGATTATAGCTTTACGGATGATTATCCGGTGCAACCAACCCAGACATATTATTACTGGCTGGAAAGCGTCAGTTATTCGCAGGAATTGGAATTACACGGACCGGTAACGTTATACATTCCGGAAAACTACCTACAGGAAATGCCTCAGTCCAGTTTCCTGAATAAAAATTATCCGAATCCGTTCAATCCGACCACGACGTTAGAATTCGGTATCGAAGCCGGGGAGACCGGCATTCTGACGATTTTCAATATTCGCGGACAAAAAATTCTCTCGCAGAAATTTGCAGCAGGTTATCACACATTCAATTGGGATGCTTCTCAACAAGCTTCCGGAGTATATTTCTATCGTTTGCAGACGCCTTCCTGCTATCAAACGAACAAGATGATTTTGTTAAAATAAGCGGTAGTTTGATCAATAAAGGGAATTCAGCAGGCAAGTTGAATTCCCTTTTTTTGTCGTAATAAACCCGGAATTGTGTAGTAAAAAATTCGTGGAAAAGAGCGGAGTACTTCTATAAACTTCTGTTGATTTGATTCTTTCAAAAAAATTGTTCTTGACGAATATTCTGTATATGCACAATATGTACACAGAAAAATAAATGTGGAGGTCGCAGAATGAATGTGATTATTTCGAATAGTTCCGAAAATCCCATTTACAAACAGATCTACGATCAGTTCAGAAACCAGATTGTTACGGGTATTCTGAAAGAAGGAGAAGCTCTGCCTTCCATCCGCAAACTGGCACGTGAAATCAATGTGAGCGTGATCACAACTAAAAAAGCTTACGATGATCTGGAAAGAGACGGCTTTGTAGCGAGTGTGGGCGGCAAAGGCACTTTCGTCAGCAGCCAGAGTTTGGAATTCCTGCGGGAACAAAAAATGAAAATGGTAGAAGAAAAACTGGCGGAAGCAGTAGCAGAAGCCAAAATTCTGGGACTGACCTGCGAAGAAACAGAACAAATGCTGGAATTATTATTTAGGGAGGAATAGATGATTTTAGAAATTCAAAGTTTGCGAAAAGAATTCAAAGGATTCACCTTGCAGAATGTGTCATTTTCCATGGAAGAAGGCTGCATCACCGGTTTAATCGGGCGGAACGGAGCCGGCAAAACCACGATTATTAAGCTAATCATGGGATTGCTTTTACCCACTGCCGGAACATTCAAATTATTTGGAGAGGAAAATCGTGTCTCTTTGCGGGATCGGATCGGTTTCGTTTATGAGGAAAATTATTTCCCCGAAACTAGCACGCTGAAGCAGCTCAAATCGATCACGAAAAGCTTTTATACCGAATGGGACGAAACGGTTTTCCAAAAGTATGCCAGGCGCTTTAACTTGCCGCTCGAAAAGAAATTAAAAGCTCTTTCATCCGGTACGAGAAAGAAATTCAGCCTGGCGCTGGCACTTTCTCATCATGCCGAGCTACTGATCTTCGACGAACCGACTTCCGGACTCGATCCGGTTATGCGCCGGGAGTTTTTGGACATTTTAAAAGAATACATCGAGGATGGCAGAAGATCGGTGCTTTTTTCCACGCACATCACCACCGATCTGGAACAAATTGCCGATTATATCGTTTTCATCGATGAAGGTAAGATTATTACCGATGCACCCAAAGACGAACTTTTGGATAAATACCGCCTGATCAAAGGTAGAAAAGAAGATTGGACGTCCGAAATTCAGGAATTGTGCTGTGGAGGAAAACTACACGAATTCGGCTTCGAAGCGCTAACTGAACATGCCGATCTGATCGCTAAAAAAATTGCCATCCAGTCAGAAAAAGCAAGCCTGGAAAACATTATGTTCTACCTTTTGGAGAAGAAAGATGTTTAAGGTAATGAAAGCCGATCTCATTTCCATCAAAAGGAGCATAATCATTTTTCTCGCTTATGAAATCACACTTGTGCTCATTTGGAATATTTTCATGGTAAAAGATATACCTATCATCATCATTTTTTTGCTCACACCCATGATTCCTATTCTGAATTTATACACGATGGAAATGAATGCCGAATCAGATAAAATTCTGAACAGCTTTCCCGCCAAAAGAAGCGCAATAGTAGCAGCGAGATACCTGCACAGCATAGTGTTTCTGATTTTGGGATTTATTTTAGGATACGTGATGATTTTTTTATCCAGGACAATACCGGTTGTAGTAAAGCCGGTCGCCTGGCCCACATACTACAAAATCCTGGTAATTTCTTTGCCTGAATTAGTCATGGCAGGAGTTTTTTTACCTTTGTATTTTTTTACCGGTAAATATCGTATTCCCGGTCTGACGGGAATCACTTTTTTTGTAATTGTCTTTTGGGGAGTAAGCAAATGCCTCAAGAATTTGCCAGACAAAGAATTCGTAATCAATAGCATAATGCTGGTTGTTGCCACGATTTTATTTTATGTGATCAGTTATTTTGTTTCTGTGTGTATTTACCGGAGAAGGCAGTTTTATTGAATCATTTCAATATAACGAAAAATAAAGTAGGAAGGAGAAGAAATGTTGAAAGTAATACAAGCCGATCTGAAAAGCATCGGAAAGCAAATGATCATTTTTTGTTTATTCATAATTGGAATTTTAATCGTCTTATCTACCATATCTAAGCAAACCGACTTATCATTTTTCCTGTTATGGTTACCGTTTGCCGGTTTTCTTATCCTTTACCAGACGGAAGCAAAATCTAATTTTTATATAATTTTGAACAGTTTCTCAGTGAGTCGGAAAGATTTCGTAGTGGCTCGTTATGCACTTAATCTGGTGACATTATTACTTGGCATTATCTTCCTGGCGACAATTACGTTAATTCTAGATTTATTACCGTTTCTGCCCGATTTGAAATTAATTTCCTGGACGACGATTATTTTGGTTTGCTTTCTATTCATGATATTTACCGGTACGTTTTTACCGATTTATTTAAAAACCGGAAGCTATGGAATGGGTTATTTTGTAGCCGCAATGTTGCCATTAACCGGAATGATTTTTAGCTCTATTTATAAAATTCATTTCGAGCAAATCCCGGATATGATAGTTATCGTGTTTAGTTGTTTGTTTTATCTTATCAGTTTTCTGCTTTCTTTCAGATTTTATCAACAACGGGAATTATAGTTGGGAAAAATTGCAACACAAAATAAAGGAATGAATATGATAAAAATATTAAAAAACGATCTAAAAGGAATTTGGAAAATAGTTTTATTTTCAGCGTTGTCTTTCATGATAATTATAGCGATAATGAATATTTTATCACATACGGAATTTCATGCGGGAATTATTTTATTTTGGCTCCCATTTTCAGCATTAATGATACTTTACCAAACCGAGTCAAACACCGGATTCAATAAAATGTTGCTCAGTTTTCCCGTAAGCAGAACTGATTTCATTGCAAGCAGATATGTATTGAATCTGGTACTTTTACTGGCAGGTCTAGTTGGAATGTATTTATTGATTTTCATCTTGAAATATTTAGTTGCATTACCGGAATTAATACCTTTTTCGTTCAGAGAGACGGTTCTATCCAGCCTGATAATTATACTATTTTCTGCTGTTTTTCTGCCATTCTATTTCCGAACCGGAAACTTTTTATTGAGTTTTCTGATGGGATTTGCCATCCCGTTGATACTCATAAGGATATTGGCGCGAATAGAAGTTCTGAAAAAAGAATATTATCCGATTTCATTGATATTATTAATGGTTGGATGTTATTTCATCAGTTTCTTTATCTCGTTAAGAATTTATCGAAAGAAAGACTTTTAGATTCCCGGGCATCTCAAAACTCTTTGCCGTTAGTGAATAACCGATCTTCCTAACCAGCAATTATCAGGGTAGTTACCTCACCAGGCAAACGTTTTTTGGTCTCGTCTGCAAGATTAATCATTATTTCATTTTTTTTAGTTGTAGTCTTCGTCATTGATATCGAAATCTTTGTCTGTGATAATTTCCAGACATTTCTCAACGACCTCGGGATCGTAATATATTCCGCTGTTCTTTTTTAGTTCTTCGATAGCAGTTTTAAATCCTAACCCAGGGCGATAAGGACGATCTGCTGAGATAGCTTCCACGACATCTGCCACTGCAATGATTTTAGCTTCGGGTAAAATATCATTTCCTGCCAATCCCTGAGGATAACCGGAACCATCGAGTCTTTCGTGATGTTGCAATACAATGTTGGCGATGGGCCACGGGAAATCTACCTGTCTGATAATATCGTATCCGTTCTGAGAGTGAGCTTTGATCAGATTGAACTCGATCTCACTCAATCTTCCCGGTTTATTTAAAATTCCGATGGGAATGCTGATCTTGCCGATATCATGAACGATACTCGCCATCCTGATGAGTTCCTTTTGTTTTTCATCCAGATTCATTCTTGTGGCAATTTCGTTGGAAAGCCTGGCAACGCGCTTTTGGTGTCCGGCAGTGTAAGGATCACGAGTTTCGATCGTATATGAAATTGCCAGAATGGCTTCATTCATGGTTTTTTTGTATTTGTTCAGCGTTTCCTTCAGATCGTCTTCTGCCTGCTTTCTTACGGTAACTTCGTGTAAAAGTACTTTAGTTCTTTCCTTTACCTGCGTTTCCAGAGATTCGTTCAGAGACTTCAATTTTGATCTGGTTTTTTCCAGGTCGGAATTTTGCTGATACATGGTTTGATACAGGGAAAGGAATAAGCTTAATATTTGGGTTTTATTGGCAGTAATGGAATATCTTTCTCCGGAAAAGATAATATTTGTATCGTCGGAATCACCGGCACTGATCGCAACAAGCTTATTGTTGAACATATTTTCGATTTTTTCCAAAAGATATCTTTCATCGTATGGCTTGATCAGGAAATTATCCGCTCCGAATTCCAATCCTTTCAAAACTACTTGTGGATCTTTATGAGAAGTTAAAAGAATAATGGGAATATTTTGGTAAGCGTCATTGGAACGAATGGCATGGCAAAGTTCCAGCCCGCTCATTTCCGGCATTTCGATATCACTGATCACAAGCGATGGCTCGTTTGTTTGCAAGGCTTCCAGAGCAATTTTACCATCTTTGGCGGCAATAACTTTATAGCCGGCATTTTCCAGCATGAATTTCAATTTCATACGTTGTGTGGGACTATCTTCGGCAATTAGTATGGTTTTATCTTTTGCGATACCGTGAGTTCTTAAGATGGAGCGCTTTTGCTCTTCCGGAGCGGCATCGATGGAATTTGCTTTCCAATCTCTGGCACGGGAAAGTTCACTTGCCAGTTCTTGTCTTTCTTTTTCTGTTATCATATTTACTTCCATATTATCCTCACCATTTAAATTATTGTATCTTGCCTGTTATATGTAACTTACTCGTCTTTTTTCTATTGCTTCGAGCAAGCTTTTGATGTCCTGGGTGTTCATTATATATTTGGCTCCGCCCAGATTTATGGCAACGCCCGGCATCCCATGAATCAAAGCGCTTTCCTTATCCTGAGCAATCGTTAATGCACCCAGATCGAATAAGTGTTTGGTTTCCAGAGCTCCATCCTTTCCCATGCCTGTAAGGATCATGGCGATAGTTTTATTTCCATAAACTTTACCGGTCGATCGGAAAAGCTCTGCCACAGAAGAGCAGATCTGGTCTTTCTCCGGTGCGACGACATCGAAGTGATTTTTGGCGACAATCCTCAAATTTGCATCGTCGGGAGCAAAATAAATCTTTCCTTTCACGAAAATCTCATTCTTCCGGGCAACTTGCGCCTGGATCACATTTAAGTTATTCAACCAGTTGACCAATCCCTGCAAAAATCCCTTGGTTATGTGTTGTGCAACTACGATGGGCAGCGGAAAAGCCGGCGTAATGTCAGAGAAAATTTCTTGCAAAACGGGTGGACCGCCGCTGGAAATTCCGATCACGATGATATCTTTGTCCATAACCTCTTCGATCGAAGGAAATTGATAGTTGGTTTGAGAGGAAATATCCTCTTTAAACTGCTTCGATTGTGCTTTACGGGTTATCACTTTTACTTCGGAAAGCAGTTTGACCATTCGTACCAGTTCGGTGGCAGAATCCTGTTTTGCCTGATTTGTAATGGCGTGAGGTTTATTCAATACTTTCAAAGCACCCGCGGCTAAAGCTTCCATGGAAAGGTCTCTTTCTCTGGCATTTCTGCTGGTGGTAACGATGACGATCGGCACAGGATTAGTAGCCATAATCTTTTGAGTAGCCTCGATCCCGCTCATAATCGGCATATCCACATCCATCGTTACAACATCCGGCTTCAATTTATCTACCAGCCGAATCGCATCCGCACCATTATGACAAATTCCTGCCACTTCCATTTCGCCGTCCTGCTCGAACAGATATTTTAGGAAATTGCACACCACCTTCGAATCTTCTACAATCAATACTCGAATCATAATCAACCTTTTTACAGCAGTTTCTTGATCGTTTCCAGCAGATTATTTTGGTCGAAACTGCTCTTCACGATATAAGCATTAGCTCCCACTTCCATGCCGCGTTCTTTATCTTCCCGACGAGAAAGAGAGGTAACAAGAATGATCGGCAGTTCTTCATATTTGCTTTCGGCTCTTATTTTGGAAGTCATTTCAAATCCGTTCATACGCGGCATATCGATATCGGAAAGTATCATGTCGAAATCGAATTCTTTCAGTTTGCTATAGCCTTCCATGCCATCGACGGCAGTTTGAACTTCGTAACCTGTGGATTCCAAAATATTTTTTAGCAGCATTCTGGAAGTGATCGAATCTTCCACGATCAGAATCTTTTTTCTGATCTCGTTTCTTACTTTTTGAATTACTTTTTTTACCCTGACTTCTTCCTGACTGGCTTGGATCAAATCATAAACATTCAGGATCGGAACCACTTCTCCCGAACCGAGAATGGTGGCTCCGGAAAAGTTCTTGATATGATCCAGGTGCTGATTGAATTTTTTGGTTTGATACACATCTTCGCCGATAATTCGATCCACGGCAAACCCAATATTCTGCTGGTTCACGCTGAAAATGATCACGGCAATTGTCTTACTTTCTTCATCGGTTCGGGTGATTTGCAATAGATCGGCTAAATGGCACAATTTGTGAACAGTTTCTTTATAGACGATGGTATCCTTATTTTTCAATGTTTTAATATCTTTTCTGTTGATTCGCAAAATCGTTTGGATTCTCGCTGTGGGGATCACGAATTTTGCTTCGCTTACCTGCACCAAAATGCCGGTAAAATTCACTAAGCTCAACGGAAGGCGAATTTTCAGCTCCGTACCTTTATCCTTTTCGCTGGAAATCTTGATCGAGCCGCCCAGCTGTGTGATTTTTTCTTTGACGATAGCCATACCGAGACCGCGCCCGGAAATATCGGTGATCATATCCGCCGTGGAAATACCCGACTGGAAAATATAACGGATAAGATCGTCGTTCGTCATGGCGTCTTTTTTTTCACTCGTGATCGCATTATCCTTCAAATATTTCTTTCTTAAAGCAGCAAAATTTAATCCGGCACCGTCGTCGAGGAAAACGATCTCGATAGCATTATTCTCCAGACGTTCAATGGAAAGCCGGATTGTACCTTCTGCCGGTTTATTTTTAGATTTTCTCACTTCCGGAGTTTCGATGCCGTGATCGACGCAATTTCGCAAAATGTGAATGAGTGGATCGCGAATTTCTTCCAGAATACGGCGGTCGATTTCCAGATTATCACCTGTGATTTCGATGTCGATTTTCTTGGCTTGATCTTTTGCCAAATCGCGCACAACTTTCGGATATAATTTGGTGATGGAATTGAACGGCACGGAAATAATGCCTTTAATCCCGTACATCAAATCTTCGACTTTGTTGGATACCTCAAAATACTCCTGATTTGTTTCTTTTCTCAATTCATCGAGATATTCATCCAGCGTCCGCAGAAACGAATTATCTGTTTCCAACTCGGCAATAGATTCGAGTTG
>DAISYT010000077.1:0-8454 GCA_036825175.1 Candidatus Cloacimonadota bacterium | reverse complement strand
TATAAATCCAGTTATCGGGAATCAGATAGTTCCGGGTTTTGATCCTGGTTTGATTTCTTACTTTTAGTTTTTTCAATAATAACCCGACTGTGATGAAATCACGATAAACCAGTTCTGAAGCAAGTTTTCGCACTTCCGGCGGGATATAATTTATCATGCCGTGAATCAGGTCTTTGATCGGCATCGTGGAAATCAGGTAATCACATTTGTACTCTTTTAAGGTTTGATCTTTTTCCACTAGCACACTTTCGATGCCGTTCTTTCCATTTTCTATATTTACTACTTTTTCATTAAAATGAATTTCTCCACCCATTTCCAAAATCAAGTCAGCCACCCGTTCCCATAATTGTCCCGGACCATATTTAGGATATAAAAATTGTCCGATCAGACTGGTTTCGGTCTTCTTTTGTTCGAGGCTGTCATCGCGGATAAACAGGCTTTTCGCAGCATGAAATATGGCTTTGCCGATAGAAAGTCCTTTCACCCGTTGAGCGCCCCATTCCGGTGGAATTTTGTCGCACGGAATACCCCAGACTTTTTCCGTGTAATCCTGGAAAAAGGTACGATAAAGTTCCTTGCCGAAACGATTAATGAAAAAATCTTCCAAACTTTTTTCTTTTTTGATGGGAATGAGCCGAACCTGCAAATAGCTGAAACCGATTTTTATCAAACGTTTAAATCCTAAATTTCGGATCGTCTGCCAATTTAGTGAAATCGGATAATCGAAGAATTTCCGCAAAAAGAGAATGCGTGAAAGCCGGTGGCGTTTGAGCAGCACATTTTCCTGATGCCCTGCCTCGGTAGCCAGGGGAAGAATTTCCTGCCACCATTTCATGACGATATCGCTTTTGGAAAAAAATCTGTGCCCGCCCAGATCGATGCGGTTTCCTTTGTAATTAACGGTTTGCGAAATACCTCCGATTTTGTCGGTCGCTTCCAACACGATCGGGTTGATGTCTGTTTGTCTCAGGAATTCCAGGGCAGCGGTCAAGCCAGCAGGACCAGCTCCGATGATAACAGCATTTTTTGTTTCCATTACATTCCTTTCATCATTAATTTTCTGCGAGCCAGAAAGTTCCAGAAGAAAACGATCACGGCAGCAATTATTTTTGAGAACATGTAATACAATGCCAATTTATTGGTGCAGAACCAAATAATAAATTCATTCAGACCTAAACCGATTATTCCGATCAAGGCAAAGAATAGAAAACGAATCGAACCATGTTCGGAAGAAGTTTGGAATACCCACAAACAACTGAAAAAATAATTTACGAAAAGACCCATCAGGAAACTGAGAGCCGCGGATAAAAGATAATAAAAATGAAATGATTCCGTGAAAATATACAGAAATGAATAATCGACTAAAAAAGCTAATCCACCTACTACAAAGTAGCGTCCGAATTGAACGAGCCATTTATCGTTTCTGTTCCAAAAAATATTCTTTAGCATTATTTTTATTATCCCTGTTTATTCTATTTTGATGCAACTGTGTGCATCGTCATTCTGAGAACTCTTTCATTCGCCTTGACGAAGAATGATCCAACCTTGAAAAGACTTAATGACAGAATTTTCCCGATGAAAACCATTTTCAAGGAGATGTTCATTACGAGTTGTTCTTCTTACCTTTCTTGCTCGAAGCAATCTTAAACCAGACAAAAAATCGGATTGCTTCACCCCGATTATTTCGGGTTCGCAATGACCATTCCTGTTTCGTCAAAAGCTATTGCTTGAATTCCTCAACATGACGGTTTTGTGGTCATTTACAAAAATTCACTCTATTTTTCTGCCAATTATGCAGAGCTTTTTATCCGACATGGGAGGAATTTCTGTAATGTGATATAAAATTGTCAAGCAAACTGCCGTGTATTTTTTTTATTACACCGAAGAGATACGTGTATTTTAATTAAAACATTCTCATCCGGATTATGTTATTTCCCGCAGATTGGAAAAGTGGGTTTCAACATTTTTATTTTACTGTTTTAAAACAGTTTAGCCACGACTCATCAAAGAGATTTTCCAACTGGCACATATCTTGCTAAAATTAATAAGCAAATAGTTGTAAAAAATGAATTAAAAAAAACCAAAAAATTGGAGGGTAAAAATGGGAACTCAACAAATTCTTTTAATCGTATTAAGCGTTATCATTGTTGGTATCGCAGTGGCAGTGGGAATCACGATGTTTAATTCACAAGCTACAAATTCTAACAGACAGGCAATTATCGGAGATTTGAACAATCTGGCATCTTCCGCTCTGGCTTTCTACAAAACACCTACAACTCATGGTGGTGGTGGTGGTTATTGGACATCTGGAACATTAACTGATGGCGATGCTGTCGGACAGTGGTTAGGTTATGGTTATGTTGCTAGCAATAATACTCTGACAACAGGTAACGGGACATTCGTGCTTAGTGTTAATGGAGATAATTTACAAATTGTTGGTACCGGCACTGAAACAGGCAATAATGGCTCTACTAAAGTAACTGCAACTATTACAATCACCGGCGCAAATAGTTCTATAGCTATCTCTGATATCAACTAAGATTTATCACCTTTAGCATTTGAAATTTATCTGAACATGGGAGGCAATCCTCCCATGTTCGCCATCTTAGGGATACAGAATTCGTCATATAGAATTGGAAAAGGGCATTACTCATGCTGAATGAATATCGGTACCAGGGAATTTTGGCTTCCGGCAAACCAGTTCAGGGAATTGTCATTGCTCAGAACAAATCCAACGCCAAGAAAATCATCGAAAGAATTGCCGCCAAACACAATATAAACATAAACACCATAAGCCGTAAGCGGCTTTTTTTATATACAGTTAAATTGCCTAGTGGCAAAAAAGTAAAAGGTCGCCAACAAGCCTACACCAAAGGTGAAGTGGAAAGAGCATTAGTCGCCATTGGTTTTAAAAATGCCAAAATCGAACCGGCAGTTATCGATATTCGTCTGAGACCACCTTTCAACAGCATTCTGATGTTCATCAATCTGAGTTCATTCCTGCTAAAAGAAAAGATGAGTTATGATAAAATTCTGCGTATGCTGGCGGATGAGGAAACCAATCTCACTCTGAAAGAAACTCTGCGAAAAGTAGAAAGTGAGCTGAAAAAAGGAAAGGAAGGAACGGAAGTATTTGCCCGATATTCCGATGTTTTCGGCAAATTCGTGGCTTATATGCTGGGTTTGGCAACCAAATCCGGTAACATGTCCGAAGTTTATGATGCCACCGCCAAATTCATGGAAAGAGATGCCGAGTATCGAAAGAGTCTGAAAAAAGCCCTTTCAGAACCTGCTTTCATGGTTATTGCCATGCTTTTCGCTGTTGGTTATTATGTAATTAAAATCTTTCCGGAAACCGCTTTAATGTTTGTAAAATTTGGCATCGATTTGCCACCGATGACCGCCGCAACTCTGAATTTGAGTGATTTCTTTGGAGCCAACTGGTGGTGGATGATCCTGCTGATAATTATCCCTGCCGGTGTTATCGCCATGTGGTGGCAGACTCCGAAAGGACAGGTTTGGCGAGATCATTTTCTGATCAAACTCCCCGTGATCGGTCACCTGTTACATAAAAGCAGCATCGAGATATTCTTCCGCGTTTTTGCTGCCATTTATTCCGGTGCGGAAAATAATATCGAAACCCTGACGGCTTCGGCGGAAGCCTGTCGTAATAAGTACATCGAAAAAGGAGTTAAAGAGATAACAATACCTTTAATGCTGAAAGATGGTATGTCTTTAGTTCCTGCTCTGGAAAAAGCAGAAGTCTTCAATCAAAACACACTCAGCAGATTAAAAACCGGTACCGAATCCGGTAACATTTTACAATCTGCGCAGCAAATCGCTACTTTCTATGAAAAAGAGACTTCCTATAAAATGGAAGGATTAATACAATCGATTCAAACCGTGGTGGGAATTTTTATCGCTTTTGTGGTCGTCATGCTGACGATCGTTTCATCTGAAATTGCCATGATTTCACCCACTACGCCATCATTTTAAAATGTAGGAGAATATGGTTAAAAATTCCCGATTTGGACAACTACTTATCAAGAAGGGATTGATCGATCAGGACACGCTGGAAAAAGCTCTGATGATTCAGGCGGAGGATGATACAAATCCCCGGGCGTTGGGTGAAATTCTGGCTCACGATTTCAAGATCGAGCACGATGCGATCTTCGGACTGCTGGCAGAACTCTATGCTTTTCGTACTATCGATATCGATGTCAATTCCATTTCGGAAAAGCAGATCAAACACACCAGAGAAATCCTGAATAAATTTGACGAAGAATTCCGCAAAGAACTGCTCTACAAGAAAATTCTGCCTTATCAGTTCAATTTTGGTCGCAAAAATACCCTGATCGTTCTGGCTGCTGATCCCACCGATAAACTGGTAGAGAAAATTCCTGCTCATTCCGAATTCAAAAAATATGAAATCGTTTACTGCCGTTTGTCTCAATTGGAAGAGCTGATCAAGATAATTGCTCCTCAGAAGAATGAATTCCTCGATCTGCTGCAGGAAGCCGAGCAGCAAATGGAAGAGGTGCAGGAAGATACCAAAGAGAAAGAAGTCGATGAATACGCGTTGGACGATGAGATCAATAAAAGTCTGCTGGTCAATCTTTTTGAAGGTTGTCTGATCGAAGCGGTTCGTAAAGGAGCCAGCGACGTCCATATTATTCCTTATCAGCGATCCAGCGTGGATTTCTTTTTTCGCATCGACGGCAAACTTATTCGCTGGCATCGTCAGGAAAACACATCTCCCGAAGCCATGTCTGCCGTGGTAAAAGACCGGGCGACCGGTATCGACCGTTTTGAACGCGATACCGCTCAGGACGGCTTCATGCAGCGTATTATCGACGATCATCTGATCCGCTTCCGTGTTTCGATCATACCGATTACGTCTTCCGAATTCGAGCGCCGGTTTGAAAGTGTGGTTATTCGTACCATCGATGATCGAAATGTGATCACGGATTTGCGTAAACTCGGTTTCCAGGAACAGGCAGAATCGGATTTCATTAAAGCAATCAGTAAATCGAAAGGAATCGTGCTGGTTACAGGTCCCACCGGAAGTGGTAAAAGTACCACTTTGATGGCTGCGCTTTATCATGTAATCGATCCTTCCATAAATGTACTGACCGTCGAAGACCCGGTCGAATACAACATCAAAGGTGCCCGACAATTAAAAATCGGGTACAGATTTACTTTTGAAGAAGCCATCAGATCGATTCTGCGTCACGACCCCGACGTTGTAATGGTGGGAGAGATTCGTGATAAGATTACTGCCGACACAGCCGTGAAACTGGCAAACACCGGTCATCTCACATTTTCAACCCTGCACACAAACGACGCTCCCAGCGCTATTTCACGTCTTTATAAAATGGGAGTGGAAACCTTTCTGCTGGCTTATGCCATCAATATTATCGTTGCCCAGCGGCTCGTGCGAAAATTATGTCCGGAATGCCGACGACCGATCTCAAATGAAAGATTTTCTGCAGCGATGGAATTGGGTTTAACGGAAGAAGAACTGTTATCGGGAACCATCTATGAAGCAGGTCCCGGCTGTAAGAAATGCAACGGCGGCTATAAAGGTCGTGTAAATATTTGTGAAGCTTTGTATTTCAGTGCGGAAATCAGGAAAGCGATCGTCGAATCCAAGAACGAGATCGACGAAACCTCGATTCGTAGGATTGCCGAAAGTCAGGGAATGCTTTCCATGATGGAATCCGGTTTGGATCGTATCAGAACCGGTTTAACTTCTGTCGCCGAGGTTACTTATGCCACCTCTGAAGATTGATTTCCGGATATTGTTATAAACGGAGGATGAATTGGAAAACCAGATGCTTTTAGTACTTTTAGCTTTAGCCTTATTTTCCACATTAATGCTGAACATGTACAATCTGGTTTTGGACGACGCCAAAATCGTTTATAATGGCATCATCTACACACAGGGTCAAAAAATTGCCGACCGTTATTTCCAGCAAATCGAAGCAGAATTATTGGGAAGCAATCCGATCAAAACTTTCTCAGAAGCTTATACCGCATTTTCTAATTTTTCTTCTTCGGAAGCGATTAATAATACAACGTATAATATAAACATCTCATCCACATATTGCGATAGTTTGGGAAATATTTCTTACCCCGACTCTTCCTATATGAGGATCGATGTACGTATAAACTGCATTTCTCCTGCCGGCGACACCCTTTATATCGGTACCCAGAACAGTCCCTTCAGCAAAGTTCTTTTCGATATAGGAATCTGATTATGAATTCTCTGCTGAACACTCTGGGAGCAACGGTTGTAGGAAGCATGATCTTGCTGATGGTCTTTGGCGCTCTGATGAATATGCAGACACTGAATTACAACATGCAACAGCAGGTAATCTTAAGCGGCATCGCCGAAAATCTGCTCAGCGGTCGCACTATCGCCGGAGTAAGTTATTCCGGATTAGATAGTTATCTATCCAAAGTAGGAGCCGGAGTTTCTGCCAGCACCGATCCGATCATCGAAGCCTATTCCTCCAACTTTAAATTTCGCGGAAAACTTTCCCCCTATTCGGGGATCAGTATCATCCAGATTATTTCCAAAAATCCCGTAAACGGGATATATCCGCTTTATGTTTATGTGGATGATATGGTCAATCCGGTTTCCGGTCCCTTCTGGCTGGCAGACCCGTTAAACATAAATTATTATGATGTAAACAACAGCGAAATTTATTCGCCGAATTCCAATCATAATGCCATCCGTTCCTGCAAATTCACTTTTAATTTCACCTTTGAAACACTGAGACCGGATATCGATAAGAGACTGGTGCGCTATCCTACCGTGGTTTGGAAGTATTTTAAAAATTTGTATTTGTAAAATGAAAGAGGGATAATATGGGAAGGACTTTGATTATCATTTTAATTCTGGCTTCTGTTGTTTTCACTACTATTGCTATTTCCATGAATTCGAGGAAAGAGGAAACGCCTGAACAGGTCTCGGCTAACCTGTCTTACATTCAAGCCAAATCCCTGAGTAACGAAGCACTTCGCTACAGCATTCGGCAACTGGTAGAAGGACGCATTCCCACCGATGAGGATGAATACCTACAGACTTTCTCCGCTTTCCACGTATTGGATCGCTCTATCGACAGCATCCGTTATAATATGAATTCCACTCACGATACACTCACCGTCTCTTCTTATGTTTCATTTAAATTAAATGAACGAAACTGCCATCATGCCAGCAGAGCAAAAGTAGCGATCGGGCTGGCATCAAGCTACAAAGCATTCCAATGTGCTACTGAAGTTTCGCTGAAAGGTAATGCGCTCATAGAAGGCGGATTGGAAGAAAATGTCAGCTTAAATTTTTCCGACATCTTCGGTAAAACCATGAGTGAAATGAAAAGTCTCGCCGATTATTATTATAAAAATCCCAAAACCAGCATCTCCCCCATTTCCGGCATCACTTATGTAGAACTTACAGGAAATAATAAATTACACATGTCGGGCAACTGGAGTGGAGATGGCATATTAATTGTCGATGGAGATTTTCAGGATACGGGAAATGCCTATTTTGAAGGCGTGATCTGGGTAGAAGGAGGCTCTTATCAGATGAGTGGCAACAGTTCAATCGAGGGAGCGGTTTTTGCCAACACCTCCGATACGGTTAAATTAACCGGAAACACTTATATCAAGTTCAATGAAACCGTAGTCACCAATCTCTTGGGCAGCACCGGCGGTTCCGGTAGCGCAAATTATCAGATTATCAGTTGGGATAACCAATAGGAGAGCCATATGGGAAGATTACTCGTTATTTTATTAGTTCTTGTTTCCACGATCTTTGCCACGATTGCTATGCACATCAATGATCGAAAAGTGGAAACGCCTGAGCAGGTTACCAATAATATGGTTCACATCGAAGCTAAAGCCTTGAGTAACGAAGCTTTGAGATACGCCATGAGACAACTCACAGACGGCAAGATTCCCCTGGAAGAAGCAGAAGAAAGTAGCGGAACCGGAGATGAGCACGGTTTCTGGCAAAGGGGACATTGGCATGGTTTCCATCGTGGGTTTGGACATAAATATTCCGGTTACGGAAATATTCAGAATTATTGGAACAATGGAAACGGAAACGGAAACGGAAACGGTAATGGAAACGGAAACGGTAATTCCAATGCAAATGGAAATATGGGATATGCTCATTATACTCATGGTAATAACCCGGACGACTTCACATCTCATTCCGGAAGAGGTTATGGGCACGGCTACGAACACGGTTTGGGACGATATACCGAAGAAAGCGCCGATGAAGCATTCTGGGATAGTCACAGTATTTTCACTCAGACTTTCGACGACTTCCAAGTGCTGAATGGCACAATCGACAGCATCACTTACGTAATGAATACCAATCTGGATACACTCACCGTCACTTCTTACGTTACCGATCTACTCGGTGAAGTAAAAATTCAGCATACT
>DAISYT010000076.1:4571-8530 GCA_036825175.1 Candidatus Cloacimonadota bacterium | reverse complement strand
AACCTTTTCAAGGTTTCTTCTTCATGTGTCTTAATCCTTGAAAAGATCGAGTTGAAAGATTTCCTCTGAATGTAATCTTTTCAAGGTTTTGATGGGTGGCAATTACCCTACAATCCTCGTTCCGGCTTCGCCCTCCACAGCTTCTGCCAGTTTTTCCGGTGTGGTGATGATCACTTCTTTACCACCGTTTTCCAGGAATTGAACAGCAGCTTCGATCTTCGGCAGCATACTGCCTTTGGCAAAATGACCTTCCGTACAATATTGTTTTGCTTCTGCCAGAGTAATCGTGGTGAGTGCTTGCTCATTTTCTTTTCCAAAATTGATATAAACCTGCTCGACCGCGGTGGAAATGATCAGGTAGTCGGCTTTCAGATTTCCTGCCAGAAGAGCACTGGCCCGATCTTTATCGATCACGGCGGAAACGCCTTCCAGATCGCCATTTTCCTTTTGAATCACAGGAATACCGCCGCCGCCGACTGCCACAACTAAAAAGTCATTTTCAACTAATTTTTGGATCGAGTATCGTTCCACAATTTTGATCGGCGCCGGAGACGGTACCACACGCCGCCAGCCGCGACCGGCATCTTCCACCACGTTCCAGCCGTATTTTTCCTGTTTACTTTTAGCATCTTCCTGCGTTAGGAACGGTCCGATCGGTTTGGATGGATTGTGAAAAGCCGGATCGTTTTTATCCACCAAAACCTGCGTTACGACAGTGATGATCTGTTTATTTATTTTCTTCTTTTCGAGAATATTTCTGATCGCCTGCTGAATCTGATAACCGATAGCACCCTGTGTGTCTGCCACAGCGGAAGGAACCGGAATTTCATGAATCTGCTCTTTGGCAATTTCCGAACGCAACAAAATGAAACCCACCTGCGGTCCGTTCCCATGCGTGATGACGACGTTTATTCCTTTTTCGATTAATCTGACGATGTGCTGTGCTGTATCCACGATGCAATCGTATTGATCTTCGACGGTTTGATGATGCTTATCTTTGATCAAAGAATTGCCTCCAACCGCTATTACTGCTAATTTCGACATTATTCTAACTCCTAAAAATCAAGATCGGGTAAAACTATTAATCTGCCTTTTTTCGGCAATGAAATTCTGCCGCCATCTCTATTTGTAACGCTCCAATATTCCAACTTTTGCGTTGAATTCGTTGATTTTTTCATCCCATTCGTTCACTCTATCGAACTGATTTTTCCAATAATTATGATCATACCACTGCGCATTCAGCTCTTCCACGGTTTTGCCCTGCTGTTCGATCCAGGTGAAATATTTCAGATTATGCATACGTTTTTTGTCGTAATACGTCATCTCGATCATGTTGTCCAACCCCAATCCCATCAAGGCTTTCTCGAAATCTACAGTAGCTTGGGTGGAAGTGTATTCGCCCCGTTTTTCACGTTCTTCTTTCAGGCGGGATTGATACATTTCCATGGAATCGGTGGCAACTGTGAAGACGACATCGTTCTCATCCATTTCGTAATATTTTGCCATTTTGATCGCACCCATCAGGTTGGCGATGGAAGAAATCCCAAACAATTCAAGTTTGGAAATCACTTCTTTAGAAATTCCTTTTCCGTGCAGAAGTTTGCGTCCTTCTTCTTCATTGAAAAGCCGCATGATATCGATATTCGGCTGATCGTCGATGTCCACGACCATGTCCATATTTTTCAGGTTATGAATCCAGGGAACATGTTTGTCGCCGATGCCTTCGATCCGATGTCCGCCAAAACCATTGTACAGCAGTGTAGGGCATTGCAGAGCTTCGCCGGCACCTACTTTGTAGGCAGGAAATTTTTCCCGCAGATATTCGGCAGAACCTAAAGTTCCAGCAGAACCTTGCGTTAGGAAAAGCGCAGCAAATCTGTCATTCTCGCGTTTTTCATCTTCAAAGACTTCTTCCATGGCAGGACCGGTGACGGCATAATGCCAGATCGCGTTGCCGATCTCGCTGAACTGATTCAGGTTCACGATCTCGTCGGGACGGGCGTGGCAGAGTTCTTTCGCTTTGTCGTAAATTTCCTTCACATTGCTTTCACAGCCGGGTGTGGCATAAACTTCCGCTCCCACTTTTTTCAGCCAGTCGAAGCGTTCCTGACTCATTCCTTCCGGCAGGATGGCGATGGATTCGCAGCCCAGTAAGTAAGAATCGTAAGCGCCGCCGCGGCAATAATTTCCGGTGGAGGGCCAAAGTGCTTTTTGCGTGGTGGGATCGAATTCGCCGCGTACCAGTTTTTCTACCAAAGGACCAAACGTCGCTCCCACTTTATGAGCGCCGGTGGGAAAAAATTTGCCGAGTAGAACGAAAATTCTGGCTTTTACTCCGGTCAGTTCGGAAGGCAGTTCGAGGTAGTTTACTTTGCCGAATCCGCCGCCTTGTTTAACCGGTTCATTTTTCCAGGTGAGGCGGAAAAGATTGAGGGAATTCAAATCCCACAAACCGATATTTTTCAACTCGTCTCTGATTTTTTGCGGGATCAGTTCGGGATTGCGCATCTGGGCGTAAGTGGGAATGATGATATGCTTTTCCCGACAGCGTTTGATGGTATTTTCCAATACCTGTTCTTGGGATTTCTTCATTTTATTTTTCTCCTTATATTCTCAAAAAATCCTCTTTCTCCCCCTTCGTAAGGGGGAATAAAAAGGGGGGTTGTTTTTCACACTTCCCCAGCGCTAACGCACTGGGCTACGAATATTTCATCCCTGACGGGATTGATTCTGTGTGTCATAATCACTAACATCTCCTAAATCCGGTCTTAGTTTTTTTCTCACAATCTCACCGTCTCACAGTCACCCAGTCTCATCTCTCACTTCTCACTTCTCATCTCTCACAATCTCTTCTTGCTTTCTCTCACCATTTCTTCCAGCTTCTCTGCCGGATTTTTCAGCTTTGCCAGGAAAATCATCGCCATGATAACTACCGGTTTGAAACCTGCCTGAGTGTAAGTATCGTAGAGATTGGCATCGAAAACTTCACGAGTAACTTCACCATGTTCGCAATTCAAGCCGGAAACATCTGCCGGCAGCGGATGCATGTACAGAGCTTTGTTGGTGAGAGCTGCGATATCAGCGTTGTATTCCCAATCGAGATGTTGTTTGTTTTCCTGCAAACAGGCTTTTTCCAACTCATCCAAACCCTTCTGATCGCCGGCATGCAGCAGCTCGCTGCGTTTTTCCATCACAGCAAACGAAGCCCACGATTTGGGACAGACCACATCGGCATTTTGGAAGGCATCTTTCATGTCGTGTACAATATGAAATTTGCCGCCACTTTCTTTTGCCTGTTTGGATGCCAGTTCGATTACATTCGGTAGAAGATCATAACCTTCCGGGTAAGCCAACGTTACATCCATTCCCAACCTGGTCATTAGTCCGATCATGCCCTGGGCTACGGAAAGCGGTTTGCCGTAACTGGGACTGTATGCCCAGCTCATGGTCAGTTTTTTGCCTTTCAGATGGTCCAATCCGCCGAAGTAATCCTTGATTTTGCCGAGGTCAGCCATGGATTGCGTGGGGTGATCGATATCGGATTGCAGGTTAATAACGATGGGTCGCTGATGCAGAATGCCTTTCTCGAATCCGAATTGGACAGCATCTGCTACTTCCCGCTGATAACGGTCTCCTTCGTGAATGAACAGATCGTCGCGAATACCGATGACATCTGCCATGAAGGAGATCATGTTGGCAGTTTCGCGCACGGTTTCACCATGAACGAGTTGAGATTTCTTTTCATCCAAATCCTGCACTCCCAAACCCAGGGCGTTGCAGGCGGAAGCAAAGCTAAAGCGGGTTCTGGTGGAATTGTCGCGGAAAATCGAAATGCCCAGTCCGCTGTCGTAAATGCGGGTGGCAAGGTTGCTTTTGTGCATTTCCTTAAAAATCTCGGCAACCAATAAAGTTGCTTTGATGTCGTCCAACGTCTTTTCCCAGGTCAGTAAGAAATCTTT
>DAISYT010000076.1:0-4471 GCA_036825175.1 Candidatus Cloacimonadota bacterium | reverse complement strand
TCGCTACCAATCCGGCATAGAATGCTGCGGCGGCACTCAAATCGGAAATTCTTGTCATCTCATTCGGTGCGTGAGCCTGATCTTCATCACCCGGTCCCAGACCGATACATTTGATCTCCGGATGCTTGCCCATAATGAACACGCAATTCGTGCTGAACGTCCATTTATCGACTTTCGGCTTTTTGTCCAAAATAGCTTCATAAGCGGAAACGGCGTCTTTCAGATACGGTGAATCTTCCTCCAGTTTCCAGGTGGGATAATATTTTTGCACCGGATAGATTTTACCGGTCCAGGCGGGCTGCCGGTAGGAAAGCACTTTCACTTCCGCTTCGGGAACGCCGGCTCTTCGGCAGCAATCTTCCAATTCCGCCACCGCAATTTCCCTGGTTTCTCCGGCTGTTAAGCGGCGATCTACCTGGATTTTGGCGTAATCTGCCACCGCACATTGACTGGGCGAACCGGATTCAAAAATGCTGGTCGTGATCGTTCCCTTACCTAAAAAATCATCGTAAGCCAGACGGTCATTCAATTTTTCCACTTCCAAAGCTATCCTTGCCATTTTGTAGATGGCATTCACACCTCGTTCCGGCGCAGAACCATGACAGGAAATTCCTCTCACTTCGATAGTCATTTCCATTCTACCGCGATGTCCGCGATAAATATTCAGGCTGGTCGGCTCGGTGCTGACTACCAGTTCCGGGTGAATTCCTTCTTCCAGAATCAAGTGTTCCCAGGCGATGCCGTCGCAGTCTTCTTCCATTACGGTGCCGGTAAAAAGGATGGTGAATTCGTGATTCAGATCGAGTTCCTGGATGATTCTGGCGGCGGTGAGCAGGGCTGCCATTCCACCCAATTGATCGGAAGCACCACGTCCCCAGACCTTGCCGTTTTCTATTTTTCCAGCATGCGGTGGGAAGTCCCAATTATCGGGATTGCCGGGATAAACCGTGTCGATATGAGCATCGAAAGCGATCAGCCTTTTACCGTTGCCGAGGCGACCAATCACACTGCCCAGAGCATCGATACGAACTTCGTCGAAACCGATTAATTCCATCTGTTTTTTGATCAGGTGAACCATCTCTTTTTCCTTGCCGCTAAAAGACGGCGTCTGAATCATCTTTGCCAGGAATTCGGCAGTTTCCTGTTCATATCGCAATGAAAGTTGCCTGATTTTTTGATAAATATTTTCCATAATTTTTCCTTCTACTAACCTTGAAAAGGCTTATAAGGCTTTTCTTCTTGCTGAGCCTTTTCAAGGTTTCTTCCTGCTTTGATCATTGTTTTGTCCTCAGCCATTGAAAAGAGTCGAAGTGAAAGGATTCCTCTGGTTGGAACCTTTTCAAGGTTTCTTGTGTTTTAGTCATGGTTTTGCTTTCAACCATTGAAAAGGATTTACGTGAAAGGATTCCTCTGGTTGGAGCCTTTTCAAGGTTTTTTCCTGCTTTAATCATGGTTTTGCATCCAACCATTGAAAAGGGTTGACGTGAAAGAATTCCTCTGGTTGGAACCTTTTCAAGGTTTTCATTTTACACAAACAAATACCCATAATTTTTATAAACCGTCCAAATCACTTCCAAAATTGCCTCCAAAGATTCGCCGCACTTGATTTGGCTGTCGGTTTCCAAACTCTTCAGATTTCCCTTTTGATCTACATTCAAATAATAAATTTTGTCATCCAACCTCAATTTAAACTTCACCTCTTCGGTTTCGGAAAGCAGTAGAAATCCGTTATTGGGATTTTCCTTCATATCTTGCTCGCTCCAGAAAAGCGTGAATTTATCTTTGTACGGAGCGCCGTCATACGGGCAAAAAGTCTGACAATTTCCACATTCATTACACAGCCCGTCCAAATGCAGAATTTGATTTTCATTCTGAAAACCAGGAACTTTGATCGCCACATTTGCCCGGTTCGGGCAGACCTCTACACATTTATTACAAATGAAGTTACATTCCAGACAGCGCTTCGTTTCTTCCGTAACTTCTGCATCCGTTTTCCAGGTTTCAACGGTCGGTTTTATGACTCCTTTTTTAGCTCGGATTGCTTTGATTCTGGCTTCATGATCGAATTTGTAATCCGACGCATTTACTCGTTCTGATTTGAAGCCTTCTTTCAGTAGAATTCCCTCGGCGATTTTCTGTCCGTCCGCAATGGATTCCACCACTGTGGAAGGACCCCGACGAGCATCGCCAGATAAGAAAACGTTTTCCACATTAGTTTCCCAAAATTCGCTTAAAGCGATTTTCCCATTTTCCTGAACTTCGATTCCGTTAGCTTTCAAAATATCATAATCCACCATCTCGCCGATAGCGGAAAGTACAGAATCGATCTTCAATTCGATAAGTTTACCTTTCACGGGAACTGGACGTTTTCTCCCGCTGGCATCCGGCTCTCCTAACTGCATCACCTGACCTTTCAAGATACCGTTTTGGAAAGCGACCGGATTGAGTAATTCATGGAAAATTATTCCGTCTTTGATAGCCTGATCCAGTTCTTCCCGATCTGCCGGCATTTCTCGGATGGTGCGACGATAAATGATGTAAACGTTTTCCACGCCGGGAGTTTTCCTGGCAGCTCTGGCTCCATCCATGGCAGAATTGCCACCACCGATTACAGCAACGTTTTTACCAAGAGCGATAGCTTGCGGATTTTTCTTCCATTCCTGCAAAAACTTAATGGCTCCACAGATTTGGGAAGAATTCCCTTCCAAGGAAAGAGAACGTGATTTCCAGGCTCCGATCGCCAAATTTATGTATTTGAAACCATCGGCTTTAAGCTTGGAAATATCGATTTTTTCGTCGGAATTCAATTCAAATTTCACACCCATTTTTTTGATGAGTTCGACATCGTTTTGAATGGCAGATTGCGGCAAACGAAAACCTGGAATGGTGTGCATCACCGTTCCCCCGATCTTTTCGGTTTTATCGAAAACCGTAACGTC
Organism: Candidatus Cloacimonadota bacterium; assembly: GCA_036825175.1. Classification (GTDB taxonomy): domain Bacteria; phylum Cloacimonadota; class Cloacimonadia; order Cloacimonadales; family TCS61; genus B137-G9. The sequence goes on along the minus strand of DAISYT010000076.1, from coordinate 1,532 downwards.
GAAACCGGCACGAGCCAGAAAATAAGCGGAAGAAAGTCCGGCAGGTCCCGCACCGATAACAGCGACTTTGATGCCGTTTGAGGGGATTTGATTTTTCATTGTTTCCAGATATTTCTGATAACCTTTTTCGGCTGCCATGCGTTTCAATTCCCTGATCAGAACCGGTTCTTCATAATCGTTACGCACGCATTTTAGCATACATTTATGATCGCAAATATAGCCGGTGATATAAGGAAGAGGATTTTTGGAAAGAATCAGCTCGAACGCTTCCAAATAACGTTCTTCACCGATCAAACGAATATATTCCGGTACATCCTGATGGATGGGACAGGCTTCCGAACAAGGTGCAACGAAGCATTCCAGCATCTCCAGTTTTTTACCGATTTTCATCGATTCATGATTTCTGGCATCGAAACGGAATCGATTGCCTTCCAACGCCTTTTGCGCCAGAATATCCAGTTTGGAAAGATCGATCTTCTCTGGAGCCGGTGACATCATGTCGGCATTCAATAAAGTTGCCATTTGGGTGAATTTTGTGTAACCGCCGGGTTTAAGAATATCTGTAGCGATGGTGATCGGACGAATTCCGGTTTTATATAATTCTTTCACATTGAAGTAATTAGCTCCTCCGGCATAGGAAATCGGCAGTTTACCTTGATATCGATGAGAAAGTTTTTTCGCCAGATTGATCGTGAGTGGAAAAAGTGCGCGACCGCTCATGTACATTTCGTCGGTGGGAAGTTTACCTTTGTCGTTTACCACCGCCAGCGTGTTGGAAAGTTTTACGCCGAATTCCACACCTTGCTTTTGGGCAAAAGGAAGGAGAACATTCAGCATTTTTACGGCTGGTTCCCACTGCATATCGTGGGTAAAGGATTCTTCCTGGAGCGTGATGTGATCGTAACCCAGCTCGGTAAAAGTTTCTTTTACATATTCAAAACCAAGCAGCGTCGGATTCATTTTGAGGAAAGTGTGTAGTTTCTTTTCCTGCATCAGGTATTTGCAGATGGTTTCCTGGTCTTCCGGCGGACAGCCGTGCATGGTGGAAAGCGTGATGGAATGGGAAATTTTGGGAGAAATCGTTTCTACGAAATCCGGGGCGGAAATACCGGGAATATCACCGGCAGCGATGGCTTTTTTCAGAACATTTTTGCATTCCAAAAATACCGGATGATGGGAAGCATCTTTCAGATTTTCGATGAAATCATCTATCTTTTTTTGTTTGATGCCAGCCAGATCATAACCGACGCTCATATTGAAAATGAAAGCACGTTCATCGAGTTGAGACAGTCCAAACATTTTATTTAAAACCGGTAGCAAAAACCAGGCTTTTACGTATTCTTCATAAGCTTGCGGCACGGTGAGCTCCGTGCTCCATTCGGTATTGTAACCTTCATCGGTCGCTTCGATGCAGGGTTTTTCGATGTCCAGTTCATCCAGAATTTGCACGGTTTTCAGTTCAAAGAAACGGCAGCCGGTAAGATATGCCGCCACCAGGTTTGGCGTTTGCTGAGTGTGTGGTCCGGCAGCGG
>DAISYT010000075.1:0-8591 GCA_036825175.1 Candidatus Cloacimonadota bacterium | reverse complement strand
ATACTTCTTCATCAAAATTCCACTCTATTTTCTGCTTATTTTGCAGAAGCCTTATATTTATTAAATAATATACTGGCAAAAAAAATAAGAATCTTTTGTTTGTCAATTGGAAGTTGGCTGTCTCTCTTTTCCGGGCTGAGCTTTCCAAAATGCGGAAACACCGGGGCAGAATGGCGGGGAATCTGAATGATCAAAAATCGGGATGCTTGCTGCGATATTTCTGTAACTCTGTTTTCCCTTTGGAAGTCAGTTCATAAATACCGCGTTCCACCCGACAAAACCAGCCATAAAAATTGCTGCTAAGAATGGAAAGCGTTTTATCACCGGTTCCGTTTTCCCGCAGAATTTTGGGTGATGTCTGTCCCAATTCAGCTAATTTTTGCGCTATTTTCAGGGCGTTCAAACGGTAAGCAGTCATGATTTTACGGCGGTTGGAGCCGCCTGTATTCAGGTTTTCGGAACGATTGGAAATCTCTTCCAAAAGAGCTTTGCGACGTTTTTGCAATTTGTGTCTTTGAAATTCGAGCGGATGAAAAACCACTTCCACCTCACCGCTTTTTACATCCACAAAAATGAGCCCCAATTCCAGACGGCGCAACAGATGTTTTACACCCTTCCAACGTTTTTGCTGCGTCCGATTGCCCGGACGGGGAATTGCCACATAAACCGAATCGGTAATTTTCTGCCGGTCGGTCGCCTGAATTAAAAGCGGAATATTCACCTGCAATTTCAATTCGACGATGATCAGATCGTCACCTCTGGTGGCAGCGATGTCACAATTTTGTACTTCCGCCCGTACTTTGAATTCCTGTTTTTCCAGGAAATTTTTTACCGGTATAAAAAGCTCTGTTTCATTCATTTTCTTCCAATCCACATTTCTCTTTTTCTGCGAAGCATCATGGCGATCGTTGTTTTTGCAGTCAAAGAATTTCAGTTTTTCCGTGCCTTTCTTTTTTCAGAAAGAGGCTGTTTAGGAAAATAGTTGCCAAAAAAAACTTCTTCTTTTTGCCTTCCCTCATGAAAAAGAAAAAGTTGGAATTATCGGAAGCACGGAAGCAGAAAGCAATCGAAGAGATTATAAAGTTTTTCTTCAATGAGCGGGATGAAGAGATCGGGGAATTAGCCGCCACCATTTTGCTGGATTTTATTCTGGAAAAGCTGGCGCCTGCTTTTTATAATGCAGGAATCAAGGACGCCGTGAAGTTCATGTCGGAACGCGTGGAAGACCTGTACGGATTGGAAAAATAATTGAGCTTTTAATAGCGAAAACGGAGCAAAAAAAACAGGCTGCTTCGGTCGCAGCCTGTTCGTTTGAGGAGAACGCACATTCGTGCTTGTTTTACGTCCTATCTATTGCCGAAGCAATGTATAGATCTCTTATTCTTGGCTTGCTTGTTCTTCGTTGTTCTGCATTCCATGGCAAGTTCCCTGACCGCAGTTTTTTTCCTGCATTTGATCGTTTTGGCAACGATGTTTATTTTGCATCATGTTCCCGGTTTGGTTGTTCTGCATTCCATGACGGGAATCCTGACACTGACCCTGACCGCAGTTTTTTTCCTGCATTTGATCGTTTTGGCAACGATGTTTATTTTGCATCATGTTTCCGGCTTTCAAATTTGCTTTTGCATTGGCTTTCTGTTCGTCGGTCAGTTGATTCCAGATAGCTTTTTGATGATCGATTTTAGCTAATTGCATGTCTTTCTTCAGATCAAAAATCTGAGCAGTAATTTTCTTGGTTTGATCAAAATCCTGATTCTTTCTGGCAGTATTTAAGTCCACTTCCTTTACCTGAATTTCGGCATGTTTTTGAATCATGGTTTTATGATGTGCTGTTTTCAAATCTTCGATTTTGTTCATTTGCGCTTCGGTCAGGTCGAGATGGGCAAGACACATATTGCCTTCCTCTTCCATTTCAGGACACCTTCCCTGCCCCAGATCTTTTCTCATCATCATTTCATGACGTTGACAGCCCTCGTTATCGTTCCTACCTTCGAACGCCGATAAAGCAGTAGTAACTGCTATAATTAGTAATATGGCTACAATTGTTCTTTTCATTCATCTACTCCTTTTTGTTTTTCCATCCCCCTGCGACTTGGATCTTTGAGGGGATATTTATATTTTATATTATTCTCTTTTCGGGGAAAGCGTTCCTGATCGCCTCTTGGACAAAACATTTTTTCGGCTTCTTCCTGAGTAAGTTTTTTTCGCAATTCGATCATAGATTTCCCGATTTTCTCTTCCATTTCCATATGTTTTTGAACGCTTATCTGCATCAATTCCAATGATTTTTCTTCATTAAAATCTGCAGTCCGAAGGGAATTCAGGAAATCTCCTCTGCTGTTCATAAAATTCTCTCCCAACGGTTGCATTTCATCTTTCTTTTCAAAGAAGAAATCCCTGACCGGCGGTTTCATATCTTTGGGTGGAAGTCCGGGTGGGAACGGGTTGATTACAATATGAAAAACAATTCCTCCCAGAAAAGCAATATTAAAAGTTAAAGATATAAAAAATAAGTATTTAAAGCCACGCTTTCGCATTATTCACCTACCTCGTAATAACTATAAAGTGTTTCATTGCCAAAGTTGAGAGCAATGGTCGAAGAATTGTTATGCGATTTTTGGTAAGCCAGATCACTTAAAATGATTCCCGTAAAAAAGGAAATCACAAGTGAAGCTGCCACAGAAAAACCGATCACATTTTTGTGGAACCACGAATGTGATTCTTCGTTTTCCTTTTCTTTTACAGAAGCCAGAATCCGCTGATTCAGATACTCCGGCACGGTTTCTTCTTGATACCGGTTCAGGAAAGAATTCAAATTTGTCAGTTCCCGCAACTGCTCCTGACACACCAGGCAATCTTTCAGATGCGACCGAACTTTTTTAAATTCGGTTTCGGAAAGCTCGCCATCGATGTAGCCGTTCAGTTTATGCGAAAAGCCGCATTCTTTCGTTTTCATTTTTATCACCTCTTTTTTTTAGGACATCCTCGTTCGTCATTTCCTGCGAAATTAATTTTTTCAGTTTTCGTTTTGCCCGAATCAGTTTGCTATCGACGGCGCGCTCGGTAAGTTCCAGAGTAGCAGCGATTTCTTTATAGCTCATTTTTTGGTAAAACTGCATTTCCAGAATCGTGGCATATTTTTCCGGCAACTTTGAAAAAACCCGAGGCAGAATTTCCCTTTCGGTTCTGGGAAGTTCTTCCGGTGTTTCGTCTGCCGATATGAATTCCATTTCAGCATAATTGGAAGAATATTTATCCTGATTTTTACGTTTTTTGATCAGATTGAGGGCTTTATTGTGAGCAGTCCGGTAAAGGTAAGCCAGATAAGCTTCTTCACTGATAACATCCATTTTACTGTAAAAAGCCATGAATGTTTCCTGCAGAATATCTTCCGCATCTTCATGATGACGCAACATCTTCAAAAGGTAATTGAACACCTTTTGGTTATGTGTCCTCAGAATCTCCTCAAAATTATTTTTATCCATTTCCCTCAAACCTTTCGGAAAAAAGGTTTCACTTTTTTCTTTTTTTATCAGACTCATGATAAGCTAATGCACTTCGTTTTTTTTAAAACTTTTTTTTTAACGAAGAAAATTGCTTGCCATCAGATTCGAGGATTTTTTTTTTGTCCAACCTGATGAAAAAAATAGTGTTAGGAAGGTGAAATATGTCGAGAGTATGTGATATTTGCGGCAAGGGAGCACAGACCGGAAATAACAGAAGTCATGCATTAAATGCGACTAAAAGAAAGTTCTATCCCAACCTCCAGAAAATGAGAGCCGAGATAGGTGGCGTGATAAAACACGTGAAAGTTTGTACTTCCTGCCTTAAAGCAAACAAGGTAAAAAAAGTAAGTTAATTTCTTTTTTAGATAAAAAAGACCGGAGACGGTCTTTTTTTTTGCGCAAAAAATCCTTTACTTTCTGGCTTTGAAAAAGCAATTTGCCATCTAATAAACATCGGAGGGAAAGATGGAACTTATTTTAGAAAAAATCGATTTTCCGGAAGGTTGTAATATTATCTTCGGAATGTCTCATTTCATAAAAAGCGTGGAAGACCTTTATGAAGCCATGGTAAATTCCTGCCCGGGCATAAAATTCGGCATGGCTTTCAATGAAGCCTCCGGTCCCTGCCTGGTTCGTAAAGAAGGCACAGATAACGAATTGATCAGCATCGCCGTGGAAAATCAACTTCGTCTGGGTGCCGGGCACACATTTCTCATCGTGATGAAAAATGCTTTTCCCATCAATGTACTTCCTTCCATCAAAGCTTGCCGGGAAGTTGTGCAGATCTGGTGTGCCACGGCTAATCCCGTGCAGGTAATTCTCACCAAAACCGAACAGGGAAAAGGCGTTTTGGGCGTGGTGGACGGCTTCTCTCCCAAAGGTATCGAGCTGGATACCGACATTTCCAACCGCAAAAAATTCCTCCTCGATATCGGTTATAAAAGATAAAATCCGGTTGGGGAAATGAGAACTTTCCTGGCTTTGGAGCTTCCGGCGAAAACCCAAGAAGCAATCTCTCATCTGATGCGCGAATTACGGGCGGAAAACGTCTTCGGCATCAAATGGGTGGAACCGGAAAATCTGCACATCACTTTTCAATTTATCGGCGATACGCATCGGCATGATTTACCGGAAATTACAGAATTTATGGAAGAAGTGTTTACCGATATGCCTTCCATCCATTTTGCTTCTCCCAAATTACAGATTATTCCTGCTCGTGAACCCCGCCTGATTTGGATCGGAATACAAACCAATCATAAACCGATCATTAAAGCTTCCGACAAAATTAAACTGAAACTGCGGGAAAGGGGTTATAAACCGGATAATAAACCGTTACAGTTTCACATAACTTTGGGCAGAATAAAAAAAAGATTGCCAGATTTCTTCATGCAAAAAATTTTAACTACAGAGTTAAAACTAAATGACTTTGAGGTGACGGAAGCTACTTTTTATGAGAGCTTTTTAAGACCGGAAGGTCCCGTCTATAACAAGATTGTGAGTTATGAGTTTTAGAAAAAGGAGTGAACATGGACGAAAAGGATAAGAAATCTGCTTTGAAAACGGCTTTGTCTCAACTGGATAAACAGTTTGGCGTAGGCACGATCATGCGTTTGGGTGATAAACCCAAAGAAGATGTAAGTATAATTCCCACCGGTGCGATCAATCTGGATGCTGCTTTGGGTATCGGTGGTATTCCGCGCGGTAGAATCACTGAAATTTACGGACCGGAAGCTTCCGGTAAAACCACCATCGCACTGCATTGTGTAGCCGAAGCTCAAAAGCAAAACGGCATCGTTGCTTTCATCGATGTGGAACATGCTCTTGATCCGGTTTATGCCGCTCATATCGGCGTGGACACGAATAATCTGTTGTTATCGCAGCCGGATGGTGGAGAGCAGGCATTGGAGATCGTGGAAACATTGGTGCGCAGCAGTGCAGTCGATTTAATTGTGGTCGATTCGGTGGCAGCTCTGGTTCCCAAAGCCGAAATCGAAGGCAATATGGGCGATTCGCATGTGGGTTTGCAGGCGCGTCTGATGTCGCAAGCACTACGTAAACTCACCGGGATCATCAGTAAATCGAAAACTGCCGTCATTTTTATCAATCAAACCCGTATGAAAATCGGTGTTCCGTCGTATATGAACCCCGAAACAACGACCGGCGGGGTGGCTCTAAAATTTTACGCTTCCGTCCGCCTGGAAGTCCGCAAAGTCAGCTCCATCAAAAAAGTGGGTGCGGATGCCGATATCGTGGGCAATGTTGTCCGTGTGAAAATCGTAAAAAACAAATTCGCTCCCCCCTTCAAAAATGTAGAATTCCCCATCATTTTCGGCTTGGGAATTTCCCATCTCGATATTCTTATCGATCTTGCCGTGAAAGATGACATCGTTAAAAAGAGCGGTTCCTGGTTCTCTTACAACGACACAAAAGTCGGTCAGGGTGTCGACCGCGTGAAAGAACTCTTAATCGAAAATGACGAAATTCGTAACAAAATCGAGTTGGAAGTAAAACAAAATCTCGGACTCATCAAAGAAGAGGACGATGAAGATCAACCTGAAAAGTAAAACTAAAAAGATTTTTTTCGTGTATATCGACGATCAACTTTGGGGAACTCTGCCGGAAGGAGTTCTCCATTTTTTTTCGATTTCAGTCGTGGCGGAAAGCCTTCTGCCGGATGCCAGAAAAGCTGAATTGATCGCCGAAATCGAAAAATATAACTGGCAGAAACTACTCGATTTTATTGCCTATCGGGAACGTTCTGTCTGGGAATGCCAATATTTTTTGCACGGGCAATCCCTGCCTTCCCAACTGGCAGAAAAGCTGATAACTACTGCCAGAAAAAATAATTACGTGAACGACCGGCGTTTTGCCGAGATGTATGTTCAGGATTTGCTGGAAAAGCAGAAAAGCCGGATTCAGATTAAAGCAAAATTACTGGAGAAGCACATTGCATCGGAGTTGGCTGAAGAAGTTTTATCCGAATTTATGACGGAAGATCGGAAAGCAGAATTGCTGGATGCGAACTACCAAAAAGCTGTGAACCGGTTCAGCCAGATTCCGCCGGAAAAACGTCGGGAAAAAATCCTGAACTACCTTTCCGGAAAGGGATTTTCGGTGTCGGATGTTTTGGATAAAATGAGGAAGGAAGGTTATTGATGAGCGAAACGGAAAAATTGCGATATTCCTACGACCAAATACACGAACTGGTAAAAGGCATGGCGCAGCGGATCGTTTATTCAGTCGGAAAAATCGATGTGATCGTGAGTATCGCCACCGGAGGTTGGATTCCCGCGCGGATTTTACGCACCTTTCTGCCATTTTCTTCCGATTTACCACTCCCTTTATTTTCCATCGGAATTATCAATTACGACAGCTCTGATCATCTTCTGGAACAGGCGGTGATCGTGCAGGAATTGCCTGCCGCACTGAATTTAACCGGTAAAAATGTTTTGTTGGTGGATGAAGTCGCCGATTCCGGCGGAACCTTTTTAAAAGCTGTGAAATATCTTCAATCCAAAAATCCGCAAACGCTCTTCACGGCAGCATTGCACCTGAAAGAACACAGCCATTTCAAGCCGGATTTCGTGGGTGAATTCGCCGGAAATAACTGGATCGTGTATCCGTGGGATGCCAAGTGATGCGAGATTGAAGATTGAAGACTGAAGACTGAAGATTGAAGATTGAAGATTGAAGATTGAAGATTGAAGATTTGAAATTGAAGATTTGAAATTGAAGACTGAAGATTGAAGATTGAAGATTGAAGACTTGCCCACCTGGGGCGGATGTAAGATTTTGTCATTTTTACCTCAAGCCTGTACATTAAGCCAAGATTAAATCAGCAGGTAACTCAAAGCTCTGTCTTTGAGATTCCGCCACCAAAGAAGATTCTGTTGCTTGTTGCAGAATCCACAAAAAATTGATCTTTACCTCAAGCCTGCGCATTAAGGCAAAGATGAAAAGGGAGAATCATGAAAAAAGAAAAAGTAATCACCGTTTCGGACATCGTAAATCATCTGCAAAATATCGCAAATCCCGACTTGGCTTTCGATTGGGATAACGTGGGATTCCAAGTGGGTGACAGTAATCAGGAAGTGAGAAAAGTGCTGCTGACTCTGGATGTGACCGAAAATGCTATCGACCTTGCCATCAAAGAGAAAGCCGATCTGATCATTTCGCATCATCCGTTCATCTTCAGACCGATCAAAAAGATCACCAACCCACTTTATATTAGGCTGATCAAAAGCGACATTGCCGTGTACTGCGCTCACACTAATCTGGATGTGGTCAAAAAAGGTGTGAACTCTGCTCTGGCAGCCAAACTGGAATTGCACAATCTCAGCTTTCTTTCGCATGAATCGGGCGCAACACTCAATCAGGTGGCGGTGTTCGTGCCGTCGTCGCACATGGTGGAAGTGGCGAATGCCGTTTTCTCAGCTGGTGCCGGTGTGATCGGAAATTACATAAATTGCATGAACGATTATGAAGTCAGCGGTCAATTCATGCCGGTGGAAGGCAGCAATCCCATTTTGGGAACTCAGGATAAATTGGAAAAAATCGTGGAACGCAAATTGGAGTTTTTCGTTGATTCATTCAATTTGAACAAAGTGTTGGAAGCGATGAAGAAGGCGCATCCATACGAAACTCCGGCGTATGCCGTTTATCCGCAGGCAAAGCCGAACGAGAATTTCGGGTTGGGAATGTTGGGCGAATTAGCTCAGGAAATGTCTTTGCAGGATTTTGCTTTATTTGCAAAAAAACAACTAAAAGCGCCGTTCGTGAAACTTTGGACAGCCGGGAAAAATAAAACCTTACCAATCAAAAAAGTGGCGATTTGCGGCGGCAGCGGCAGTTCACTGATTTCCCGGGTTTATGGCAAAGCCGATGTTTTTGTTTCCGGTGATTTCACTTACCACACGATTCTGGACAGCCGGATTCCGCTCATCGATGCGGGGCATTTTTACACCGAAAATCCGGTGCTGCAAAACCTGAAAGGAATGCTGAATGAATTCGATTTGGAAATGGTGGAATTAACTCCGAAGCAGCATGAGATCAGCAGATTGGAGATGGTGTAGAAGACGTCGTAAC
>DAISYT010000074.1:0-8614 GCA_036825175.1 Candidatus Cloacimonadota bacterium | reverse complement strand
GGCTGGTAAACCATTTTCCAGGTGAAAAAAACATATTGTGAGAATTTATGAAAAATCTCGTTCTAAAACAAAAAATGATGGATAAAGTGCTGCTGGCACTGCTTCCGATCACGATCTATGCAATTTTTCTGTTTGGATGGCGCAGCCTGGCGGTCATTCTTGTTTCCAATATTTTTGCCTTCCTCACGGAATATTTGTTCGTTCGTTCCAAAAAAAATGGCAAAGTTTCGGAAGCGGTATTCGTTACCGGAACGCTGCTAGCGCTTACTTTACCACCCACGATTCCATTATGGATCGCAGCCGTGGGAGCTGTCGTGGCGATCTGTTTCGGCAAAATGGTTTTTGGCGGATTCGGCATGAATGTTTTCAATCCGGCAATCGTGGGCAGAACGTTCATCTACATCTCTTTTCCCAATGCCATGACGGTGAACTGGTTAACGCCTTTTAAATCTTTGCCGGGAGGTTTCGCCGCCTGGATGAACGTCGATGCCGTCACTTCCGCCACACCGATTGCGACGTTTAATCACACCGGAGCGCTGACACCGCTGCCGGATTTATTTTTTGGTATGATTCCCGGCAGCCTGGGAGAAACTTCGGTTCTGCTCATAATTCTGGCTGGCATTTATTTGCTTATTTCCCAAACCGCTAAATGGCAGCCGATGTCAGCTCTGCTCATCACCTTCACGATTTTCACTGCCATTTTCTACCGGGCAAATCCACTGCCTTTTCTTCTGAGCGGCGGTCTGTTGTTCGGCACGGTATTTATGATTACCGATCCGGTTTCTATGCCCAAAAACAAAATCGCTGTCTGGATTTATGGCATTTTGGTGGGATTTCTCACTGTTTTTATTCGCAGGTTTTCTCTCTTCACGGAAGGATTTATGTTCGCTTTGCTTTTGGGAAACACTTTTTTGCCCATTATCGATTACGGTTTGAACCAGTTGAAGAGGCAGAAAAATGGTAAATAAGAAAACGATATTTCGGGAAACACGGGCATATCCGGTGGTGTTCATGCTGCTGATCACGATTGTTTTTGTGGGAATTCTGGCTGTGTTGTATCAGCTAACTTTACACCGGGTGCAAACGTATCGTGAAACGCAATTGAAAAGTATGGTACTCAGAACGTTCGATTTGCCCGAAAATGACGTCGAAGCAAATTTTACAAAGTTCATTTCTCTGCGTGAAGAAGCCGATCTGACTTATTATGAAGCCACAAAAGATTCTGTGTTGCTGGGGTTTTGCTTTCCCATTTCCGGCAGCGGACTTTGGAGCACGATTCAGGCTTTGTTGGCTGTCACGCCGGATTTTAAGAATATCATCGATATCGAAATCGTTTCGCAAAATGAAACTCCCGGTTTGGGCGGCAGGATCACGGAAAGCTGGTTTAAAGCGCAATTCAAAGGCAAGTTACTGGTGGAAAATCATCTGATACAGCAATTCACCTTGATCCCGGAAAATGATCAAATCAAAGGATTCGAGATCAACCAGATCACTGGTGCCACAGCTTCCAGTAAAGCGGTGGTGGATATGATTTATAAAAATGTGTTGAAATACAGCAAAGAAATGAGAGCGGAATTATGACGAAAAAACAGATTTTTATGACGAGTGCCTTCACTGAAAATTCGATTTGGAGGCAGATTTTAGGAATTTGTTCGGCGCTGGCTGTTACCAATCTTATGTTGAACAGCCTGGTGATGGGACTGGGTGTGATTTTTACTTTGGCACTTTCGGGATTCACGATTTCACTTCTGCGCAATTACATTCCCAAACGCATCAGAATGATGGTGCAAACACTCATCATCGCTTCTTATGTGATCATCGTCGATTTGGTTTTGAAGGCTTATTTTCCCCAGATCAGCACAGCGCTCGGACCTTATGTGGGATTGATAATTACAAATTGTATCATCATGGGCAGGGCAGAAGCTTTTGCCGGAAAAAATCCGCCGCTCGCTGCCATGATCGATGGTATCGGTGCCGGCGTGGGTTACACCTTCGTTCTGCTGGTTATCTCTTTCGTGAGAGAACTTTTTGGTTTCGGTACACTTTTCGGTATTCCTATTTTGGGCGACTGGTGGACAAAATGGTCGATCATGGTGATGGCTCCCAGTGCCTTTTTCATGCTGGCAATGCTGATCTGGATCGTTAACACAAAATCGGCAAAGAGAGGTTAAGATGGAATTAAGTGCGTTTATAATTTTCGTTGCGGCTATTTTCACCAGCAATATTTTACTCACGAATTTCCTGGGAATGTGTTCCTTTCTGTCTGTTTCCAGAGAAGTGCAATCTTCTCTGGGATTGGGCTTAGCCGTATTTTTCGTCATGACCGTGACCACTGCCCTGAATTATGCCGTTTATTATTTCATTTTGGTGCCGCTGGACATTGTCTATTTGCAGTACATCATCTTCATTATCGTGATCGCTGCTTTCGTGCAGCTTACGGAAATGGTCGTGGAAAGATTCTCTCCGCTTCTTTATTATTCTTTGGGAATTTTCCTGCCGCTCATCACTGTGAACTGCGCCATTCTGGGAGTGTCGCTTTTTATGATCATCAGGAATTACACGTTCCTGCAAGCCGTGGCTTACGGAGCGGGAAGCGGGCTGGGTTGGTTGCTGGCAATTTTGGCTTTAGCCGGAATTCGACAGCGCATCAAAGAAAAATACGTTCCTGCCGGATTGGTGGGAGCCGGACTCAGCCTGATCACCACCGGAATTATGGCTTTGGCATTCGTCGGTTTTTCCGGCATCGTCGTCATTCAGTGAGAGGTGAATTATGAAACAATTTAGCGTGAATAATTTCCGCTGTAAACCGTATGGAACGCAATTAATATGATCATAACTATTTTAAATACCGTACTCATTGTTTCCGGCATCACCGGGATTTTGGCGCTGTTGCTGGTCATCGCCGATTACTTTTTTGCCAATTACGGCGATTGCCAGATCACGATAAATAAGAAGAAAGAAATTACCGTGAAAGGCGGTAGTTCTTTGCTTTCCACTCTGAACGAACAAAAAATCTTTTTGCCTTCTGCTTGCGGAGGACGCGGTAGCTGCGGTTTTTGTAAATGCCAAGTGGAATCGGGTGGAGGACCGCTCCTGCCCACCGAAAAACCATTTCTTTCGGAAGAAGAAATCAAGAATAATATTCGGCTTTCCTGCCAGGTAAAAGTGAAGCAGAATATCGAAATTCAAATTCCGGAAGATATTTTCAACATCAGAAAATTCAAAGCTAAAGTTACGGCGATCAAGGATTTAACTTACGACATCAAAGAGCTGACACTCAAACTTTTGGAGCCGGAAAGTATCACTTTCAAAGCCGGACAGTATGTACAGTTGGTAGCGCCGCCTTATGCCAAAATTCGTCAGTCGGTCAGCCGGGCGTATTCCATTTCCAGCAATCCCGATCATAACGATTATATTCAATTGATCATTCGCAAGGTGCCGGAAGGCATTTGTACCACCTGGGTGCATGAATTCCTGAAAGTGGACGATGAAGTGAATTTTACCGGACCATTTGGAGAATTTTATATTCGGGATACCGATGCCGACATGATTTTTGTAGCCGGCGGCAGCGGCAAAGCTCCCATCAAATCGATGCTGGAATGGCTGGCAAAACGCCAAAATCCGCGCCGAATGGGTTATTTCTTCGGAGCACGTCAGCGCCAGGAATTGTATTACACGGAATTGTTCGATGAATTGGAAAAAGAACTGCCGAATTTCAAATATTATCCGGTGCTTTCCCAACCGACCGAGACCTGTGACTGGGAAGGGCGCTGCGGTTATGTAATGCCTTTCTTCAGTGAATTTATCAAGGAACCGGCACATACGGAAGCCTACCTTTGCGGCAGTCCCGGCATGATCGCTTCTGTGGTAAAAGATTTGGAGAAAAGAGGAATTCCCCTCGATAAAATTTATTACGATAGCTTTGCTTAGGAGAATGAAATGGCAATTTTAGTGGAAAAAGAACCCCCTTACATACCCCTTACAAGGGGGAGAATAAGGCAGATATTTTTTAGTAAAAATGATTCTTGGAGGTTTTGATCTTATGAAAGAAAATCCTCAGGATAAAAAAATACAGCAAAACCTGCAACCCGGAGAATTGAGTGCCGAAGGATTTCTGGGCGAAGATAAAAGGTCTTTTTTTGCGATCATCGAAGAAGACGAAAGCACTTTGGAAAAGTTGGAACTAACTAAAGAGCAAGTTGCCGACCGTTTGCAATATTTCACAGACCTCGCTTTTGAAAGCTTCGACGGAGCGCTGATTATCGACGAAAAATACGAAGTACGTTATTTTTCCGTGCGTGGAAAATTGATCTGTCCGTTCGGGCATCCGGGGGTGTTCAGAAAAGGACAAATCACTTTGCAGAATCTACAAAACAGCCACCGGATCGTCTGGACGCCGCTCAACATTCATTTGATCAGAGAGCATGGTTTTTTTGAAGGAAAAAACTCGAAACACCGTCTGGAACCGGTATTCCTGAAAGAAACAATTTTTTAAAAGGAGCCAGCTTGAATCCAGAAACAATAAAACAAGGCAAATTCTCGATTGTGTACCTCACAACCGAAGATTGCCAAGTGTGTGAGATTATCCTGCCCCGCATTGAAAAAATGATCGCTGTTTTTCCCCAGGCAGATTTTCAGCTGATCAAATTGGATGATGTTCCCGAAGCCGCTGGTTCATTTCTTACTTTTTCCGTTCCCACTTTACTCGTTTATTCCAACGGTGCCGAGTTGCTGCGTTTTTCCCGTTATCTGGATGTGGAACGCATCGGCATGCAAATGAAAAAGTATTACGATCTGATTTTTGAAACTGATAAAAATGCTTGCAGCGAAATCAATCCTGAAACTTTTCGGTATTGATTTCATTATATTCGATAAAGGAAGGAAAAAATAAGATGAAAAAATTAGTTTTAATCCTGATATTGTGTGGCTTTAGTCTGTTGGCAGCGCAAGATTACAAACTGATCGAGAGCAAAACAAACCGGGAAATTACCTTGCAGGAAATGGCAGAACTGGCTTTGCAGTATGACGTTACCTTCTTTGGAGAACTGCATGATAATGCTCTTCTGCATCATTTGGAAATCGGTTTACTTCAAGACATGCACAATCTTTATCCCGACTTGATTGTTTCCCTGGAAATGTTTGAGCGCGATGTGCAGCCGGAGGTAGATGCTTATCTGGCTGGTAAAATGAATGAGGATGAATTTATCCTGGCTTCTCGTGCCTGGAACAATTATCACTCCGACTATAAGCCGATTGTTGATTTTTGCAAAAATCAACACCTGACTTTATTGGCTGCTAACATTCCGCGCCGACTGGCTGCTCTCATTGCTCAAGGTGGGGAAAGTGTGCTCGATTCACTTTCTACAGAAGACCGAAAGCTGGCTGCCCGTCGTTATCACATCTATGATGACGAATATAAAACCCGCTTTTTCCGAACGATCGAAGGCAACATGACGATGATGCCGGACAATCCAATGGGTAAAAAAAGTATGGAAAATCTTTATATAGCTCAGTGCCTGAAAGACGACACCATGGCAGAATCCATCCTGAAATATCAACACATTCCACCTCGCAAAAAAGTACTGCATTTTAACGGTGATTTTCATAGTCGTAAACACCTGGGCACCGCTCAAAAACTTCAGATGATCGAACCGATGTTGCATATTGCGGTCATCACCCCGATCGTTTCCAACCAAAACCTGGAATACACTCAGGAAGATTTGCCGGAGGGCGATTTTCTGATTGTGATCAAAGGCAATCCTGAGGAATAAGAGCGAATCAAACGATGATAAATGCAAGATTTTACGGTATCGGTGCTTACGGAGAGCTGTAATATCTTTCCCAAATTTTGTATTGACACGAATAAACGGAAAAAATTAGTGGGAAACGTTTTTAGAAAAGAGTGAAGTCAGAATAGATATTGTTGGGTCGTGGCCAAGCGGTAAGGCACAAGGTTCTGGCCCTTGCATTCGGGGGTTCGAATCCTCCCGGCCCAACCATTTTTCAGCCATCTGCTTACAGCAGGTGGCTTTTTTTTGTTGTCTTTTCGGTTCCATGATTCTTGGTTTTTTCAGCAGATGATTTCCATTCCAAATAAATCTTTACAACCTGAAGGCGGGAATGAATGTTGCATGTAATTTTTGTAGGAAAAATTATTATGGAGGACGGACGTATGAAAAAATTTATGACCACTTTTTTTGTTTTGTTTTCTCTTGTTCTGTTTGCACAATCTTCGCAAAACATCGAGTTTGGTGATGCCTGGAACTCACAAGGTTTTTCGTTGGAATCGGAAAACGGTTTTGGCGTTACCGTAAATTATTCCATCGAAAATTTTACCCTTTCTCAGGAAAATATCGATGGGCAACTGCAACATATAATTTCTTTATCCGATAAATTCCTTCCGAATGATGAAGGGCTGCCGAATTTACCCGGAGATGGCAGATATATAGCCCTGCCGCAAAATGCCCGGGCAGAATGGAGAATTGTGGATTATCGCGTAGAATCGTATCAAAATATCGATCTGGCACCCGCTCCGCGTATTCCCCTGGAAACAGAGACCGGACCGCTGGAATATAATCGTGATAACAACGTTTATAGTCGAAATGAATTCTATCCGTCCGATTTTATTCAGCTTTCCCAGCCTGCTCTTATTCGGGGCGTCGATGCCGTCATGCTGGGAATTACACCATTCCAATACAATCCGGTAACCAAAGAGCTGCTGGTTTATCGTGACATAAAGATCGAGGTTTCTTTCTCAGGTGGGAATGGACATTTTGGCAGCGACAGATTACGCAATCGCTGGTGGGATGGCATATTTTCCGATATGTTTTTGAATTATAATTCTCTTCCGCCAATCGATTATTCTCTGCGTAATAATACGCGAGACGGCTTTGATTATTTGATTATTTGTCCGGACGATCCCACTTTCCTGGCTTGGGCAGATTCCATCAAAACTTTCCGCCAGCAACAAGGCATTTCCACGATCGTGATGACGACAACTCAGGTTGGTGGTAACACTGCCGATGCCATCGAATCCTACATCGATGAGATCATGGATCCGACCACTGGCTGGGATCCGGCACCGGCTGCCATTTTGATGCTGGGAGATTATGGTACCACCGGTAACACAGTCGTCGCTCCCATTTGGGATAACTATTGTGTTTCGGACAACATCTATGCCGATGTCAGCGGAAATAGTATGCCGGATGTTATCCTGGCTCGCATGACTGCTCAGAATGAAACGCATCTGCAAACTATGATCACAAAATTTCTGAATTATGAACGTAATCCACCCACCAGTCCGACTTTCTACGATCAACCCATTACTGCGCTGGGTTGGCAAACCGAACGTTGGTTTCAAATCTGTTCCGAAACAGTAGGCGGTTTTTTAAGTAGTGTTTTAGGAAAATCTCCTGTTCGCATAAACGCTGTCTATGATGGCAATCCCAATTCCGATCCCTGGTCGACAGCTACAAATACTTCGACAATAGTAAATTATTTTGGTCCGAATGGTTTGGGTTACATTCCTGCCACTCCTGGCGAAATGGGCGGCTGGACCGGTGGTAATGCCGCCATGATAAACAATGCGATAAACAATGGTTCTTTTATGTTAATGCATCGTGATCACGGTGGCGAAACCGGTTGGGGAGAGCCTTCCTACAGCAACACCAATATCAACGGCTTGACCAATACCGATCTGACATTTATCTTCTCGATCAACTGTCTGACGGGTAAATATAATTACAGCAGTGAATGTTTTGCCGAGAAATTCCATCGCTACACATACAATGGACAAAATTCCGGAGCGCTGGGTCTTATCGCAGCTTCGGAAGTCTCATATTCTTTTGTAAACGATACTTATGTGTGGGGAATGTTTGATAATATGTGGCCAGATTTCATGCCGGAATACGGAACCACTCCTGCTTCGCGGGATGTACTGCCGGCTTTTGGAAATGCTGCCGGTAAATACTTTCTGCAACAGTCCGGTTGGCCCTACAATACAGCCAACAAAGAAGTAACTTACAATTTATTCCATCATCACGGCGATGCTTTCTGTACCGTTTATTCGGAAGTTCCTCAGGAACTTACGGTGATACATGATCCGGTGCTTCTTGGCGGAATCGATTCCTTCACGGTTACTGCCGACGCGGGTTCTTTCATCGCTCTTTCGATAGATAATGACATCATCGGAACCGCAGAAGGAACGGGAACGCCGGTTTCCATCAGTATCGATCCGCAAACACCGGGTAGCACGATGCTGGTTACGGTCACGAAGCAGAATTATTTCCGATATACGGCTCAGGTACCGGTTATTCCACCCACGGGCGCTTATGTGGTTTTCGATAATTATGTGGTCAATGATGCTTCCGGCAACGCCAATGGTCTGGTCGATTTTGGCGAAGACATTTTGCTCAGTATCGACGTGGAAAATATCGGTTCGGAAGATGCCCTGAATGTGGTGGTTACAATCAGTTCCGACGATGAATATGTTACTGTGACGGATAACACGGCAAATTACGGAACCATTACAGCCGGTACGATCGGAACGTTTACCGACGGTTTTGAAATTCAGGTCGATAACCTGGTTCCAGATCAGCACGATGTGATCATGGAA
>DAISYT010000073.1:3233-8646 GCA_036825175.1 Candidatus Cloacimonadota bacterium | reverse complement strand
ATTGCTGTAAGCAAATACGTTTTCATTTAATTGCCCGTCGTCCGTGAGAAAATCATAAAGCAGGAAATTCTCGACATCAGCAAAAAGATAACGCTTTCTTAAAAGCGGAAAAATTTCACGTTCATGGCGTTCCAACAAGTATTTATCGACGCTTTCCCACTTTTTGGGTTTGGCGTATTCCATGCCGTAGCGTTCGGTGAAACCTTCGATCTGACCATGCGCAAACATGGGCAAGCCGGGCATCGTCGCCATCAGTACGCACACCCCAAAATATTTATCGTCCATGCCGAATTGAGCGATGGCGGTATCTTCGTCAGGATTGCTCATAAAATTGACGAATCGCTTCAAAATCTGCGGATTAAAAGCCAGCACATTTTTAATAGAAGCCCTGTATTTATCGTTTTCTTCGGCTTTCAGCATATTCATAAAAGCGCTGTTGTAAACGCGGTGCATTCCCAAAGTGCGCACAAAATAACCTTCCATCATCCAGAATGCCTCGGCTAAAAGCAACGTATCCGGCGCTTCCTGCGCTACCCGATCCACCACTTCCCGCCAAAATTCCTGCGGAATGTGCAGATTGAATTCCTCGTTGCTCAAGGAAAATTGAGCGCGGGACGGAATAGCTCCGCCACTGCCAGGCTGCGGATACCACAATCTTTGAATATGCCGTTTGGCTAACGTCATGGCGGCATCGAACCGGATAACCGGAAACCGTTTGGCGATGTCGATGATTTCTTCGATCACCGCTTCCCGCACTTCCGGCAGCAGATAATTGAGTTGCGCCGTATCGTTCCAGGGAATGCTGGTGCCGTCGTTTCCATGATAAATATAGCGCATCCGCCCGTCGCGTTTGTTCAAATACTGAAAAACGACCGCGGCATCGGATTCGTCGTAATAATGGTCTTCGATACGGATTTCGATTTCGGGACGTTCTGCCAGATTCTGACTAAAAAATCTGTAGGATTGGAAGGGAGAATGTTCCAGTTGCAGAAACCATTCGGGATGCTGCACGATCCAGTCGGAATCGATTCCCATGTGATTGGGAACCATGTCACAACCGATACGGATGCCAAAATGCCAGGCTTTCTTTTGCAATTCGCTCATGGCAGCATCGCCGCCCAGATCGGCAGCCACATGATAATTTTGCAGGGAATAGGCGCTGGCAATCGCTTCATTGTTTCCCTTCATCTGCTTAAATTTACGGGAAGCTGCGCTGCGTTCCCAAATTCCAATCAGCCAAACGCCGTTGAATCCGCGGTTGGCGATTTCCTGCAATTCTTCCGGCGGAATTTGATCCAGTTTATCGATCACCCGGTCGTATTTGCGACTAAGTTGAGCCAGCCAAACGTAAGTAGATTTTGCCAGCAATACCAGCTTGCTCATCCAACTTCGATCTTCGGAAAATCTTTCGTATTCTTCATCCGCAAATTGGTAAATCTCGGTGGGACCGGGACCACCACCCCGGAAAGTCGTTTCTTCTTTGATGCTGTCCAATCCGAACAAAATTTCCGGCAGCAGGTCGGAAAGCAGATCGCTAAAATTCAGACGCATAAAATTTAATTGATCGTAAATCGAATTCGGAAATTTTTGCAAAGGTAAACGCAACAATTCAAATAAGTTATAATCATTAAGAACTTTCGGTGCACGGCTGAAATACAATTCACAGGAAGCGATAAGGCGATCGGAAAAATCCGTTAACCAGGAAGCGTTCCAGGCAAAAAATGAATGGTAAGGGTGGAAGGCTTTATCTTCCCGGCAAAACCAGAGAATGATGGATTCCGTAAGGATTTCCGGCTCTGCCAAATTGAAATCGTCGGAGATGATTTCTTCGAATTCTGCCATTTTGGTAGCAGAAAACAGCGTGGATAATTCGGCAGTGATTTCTGTAGCGAAACGAGGTACTTTTTCACTCAAATATTTTTGCAGAATATATCTGTAAATTCTGATCAACAGACTCATTCCGTTCAATTCACCCGCCGAAATATCAGGAAAATCCCCGCTTTCCTTTAACCTGGAGAGCACCTGCTGCAATTCTTCCTGACGTGAAATCGCCAGTGAACCGTCCTTTCCGATAAATTCATTCAGATGATATTGTCCGGTAGCCTCTTTGTTGATCGGAATGCCGCTTCTTTTTAGTAATACCATATTATGTTATCTTCAAAATCGTGGTAACAGCAGAAGCAGGGACGGATCCGCACATTGATACTTTGTTTGCCTTTCCCGGAAATGCAGGTTGTGGTTGCAAAATGAGCGATTTCATTTTCTCGGCTGATAAATTGCAGAGGGATCAATTCCCAATTTTTATCGTCCTTACGATAAAAGGCTTCCACCCGCACCAGATCTTCGGAGGCACCGTCGATATCGATATCTGCTTTGATATTCAATTCGCGTCCGCTGTCGGTCTGTTCTTCGTGGTAAAGGTTCATATCCACATTCACAAACTTGATTTTTGTCCAATATTGTTTGATCTGATCCTGGATTTGTTTGAGTTGATGCAGCTTTTCAAAATGATTGTTGCTCAGTTCAGAGATATTTCGGAAGGCACTCAGATAAAATTTGTTCAAATAATCGCGCAACATGCGATGCATATTAAATCCACTTCCCACATCGAAGATCGAATTTTTCATCATTTCGATCCAGGCAGTGGGCAGTCCGTTCCTGTCCTGATCATAATAAAGACGGGTGACGGTATCTTCGAGCAGATTGTAGAGTTCATTAGCTTCGAGGGTGTCACGCACACGGGAATCGTTGGCATTTTCGTCGGAAAGGATTGCCCAACCGTTTTGGGAATTATAACATTCGGGCCACCAACCATCTAAAACGCTCAAATTCAAAATGCCGTTCATACCGGCTTTCATGCCGGACGTGCCGCTGGCTTCCAGAGGTTTGATAGGATTATTCAACCACACATCCACGCCTTGCACCAGATGACGGGCGATGTTGATATCATAATTTTCCAGGAAAACAAAACGATGTTCGATGTGATTTTCCTGTGCGAAATCGATCAGAGATTTGATCACGGCTTTGCCTTTTTCGTCCGCCGGATGAGCTTTTCCCGCAAAAATGAACTGCACCGGTTTCTTCTCATTATTGATCAGTTTAAGTAATCTTTCCTTATTTTGTAAAATCAGCGAGCCACGTTTGTAAGCGGCAAAACGGCGGGCAAAACCGATCAGCAGATGATTGGGATTGAGCACGGTACTCACCTGTTCAGCAGAAGCGCCGCGATAAAGCATCGTATTCTGCAATCTATTGCGCACAAAAGAGATAAGTTGTTCTTTACGCTGCTGATGTGAATTCCAAATTTCGATATCCGGAATGTTCAGAACATTCTTCCAATTGTCCTGATCATCGGCTTTGTGGCGATAATCCGGTCCCAGATAACGGTCGAATAATCTGGACATTTGGCGGCTGATCCAACTTTGTACGTGTACACCGTTTGTGATAGCGCTGATAGGAAATTCATCCTCGTAAAGATGCGGATAAATGGGATGCCACATCTGGCGTGAAACCTGGCTGTGCAGTTTGGAAACGCCGTTGATAAATTTGGAAAAGCGGATTGCTAAAACGGAAAGTGAGAAATTATTATTTCCCGGAATTTTTGCCAGTTCACTGAATTTATCGAAACTGATACCACAGGAAGTAATCTCCTTTTCCAGAAAGAGTTTAACTAATTGCGGATCGAATTCTTCGTTGCCGGCAGGAACGGGTGTGTGCGTGGTGAAAACCGAGCTGAAACGGATCAGATTGGTTGCTTCCTCGAAACTGAATTTATGCTCGCAGATCAGGTTTTGCAGTCTTTTGACTATCAGGAAAGCCGAATGTCCCTCGTTCATGTGAAAAACGTTAGGATCGAAATTGAGCACTTTGAAAAGTTCCAGCGAACCGAAAGCCAGAACGATTTCCTGTAACAGGCGCATGGTGCGGTCTGCCACATAAAGGTGATCGGTAATACTGCGGAACTGCGGTTTGTTTTGCTCCAGATTCGTATCCAGCAGATAAAGCGATACTTTACCGATCCGAATATGCCAGACTTTTAGATAAATCTTATCATCTCGAAGAGTTATCGACAAAGTCAGGTCTTTGCCGTTTTCATCTTTCAATTTCTCGATAGGTTTGTTGTACCATTTGTTCTCCACGAATTCTTCCTGCTGATGTCCGTCCATATCGATGCGTTGGTTGAAGTAACCGTAACGGTAAAGCAATCCGAAAGCCGTGAGTGGAATGCCCAGATCGGAAGCTCCTTTCAGGTGGTCGCCACTCAGCACTCCCAAACCACCGGAATAAACCGGCAACGATTCGTGAATACCGTATTCCATCGAGAAATAGGCGATTTTAAACCGGGGATCGAATTTTTCTTTTTTCCCCTGTTCATCGATGTAAAAGCCTTCATAAGCCATGAAGGCATTGAATTTTTTATAAACCAAGCTCATTTCGTTCATAAAACCGGGATTTTGTGTTAATTCTTGCAATCTTTCCGCCGATACTTCCTGCAGAACCTTCTGCGGATTGTGATCGAAACGTCGGAATACCGCGGGATCGACACGATTGAAAAGGCGAAAGGCATCCGCATCCCAGGTTGTCCATAAATTGTTTGCCAGCTCTTTCAGCGGCTGTAATTCAGCCGGGACTTGCGGATTCACATAAAAGTTTTTGAAATTAATATTATCTTTCATAAAATCCTCCGGTGAAACCTAAAAACAATTTCGACATTTGTGTCAATGTTCTTCCTGAATATACACGGGGAAGAAATGGAAATTTAAGATTGAAGATTTGTGATATAACCTTGAAAAGGCTACAATCAGAGGCTTTCTCGCATTCGACCTTTTCAAGGATTTGGTGCTCAGCCACAGCGATTGAACCTTGAAAAGGCTCAGCAAGAAGAAGCTACCTCATAAGCCTTTTCAAGGATTTGGTGCTCAGCCACAGCGATTGAACCTTGAAAAGGCTGACAAGAAAGAAGCTGCCTCATAAGCCTTTTCAAGGATTTGGTCAAGGATTGGTGCTCAGCCACAGTGTGGCGAGATCAAGTAGCCCGGTGAGTAAGCGCCGGGGAAAAGAAGCAAGTCACAACTCTTAGCGCCGTAGGTGCGGAACCTTGCGAATATCCAACCGAACAACACGGAATTTCCAATGATGAAGGAAAAACCAGATTTATGATTTTAGATTTACGATTGAAGGTTTGTGATATAACCTTGAAAAGGTTTCTTTCAGAGGCTTTCTCGCATTCGACCTTTTCAAGGATTCGGTCGAGGATTGGTACTCAGCCACAGTGATTGAACCTTGAAAAGGCTGACAAGAAAGAAGCTGCCTCATAAGCCTTTTCAAGGATTTGGTGCTCAGCCACAGCGATTGAACCTTGAAAAGGCTGACAAGAAAGAAGCTGCCTCATAAGCCTTTTCAAGGATTTGGT
>DAISYT010000073.1:0-3133 GCA_036825175.1 Candidatus Cloacimonadota bacterium | reverse complement strand
AAGGATTCGGTCGAGGATTGGTACTCAGCCACAGTGATTGAACCTTGAAAAGGCTCAGCAAGAAGAAGTTTCCTCATAAGCCTTTTCAAGGTGATAGGTAACCTGAAATGTGCAATGAAAAAAGCGGGACAAACTGCTTCATCCCGCTTTTCAATTTTCTTACAGATGACGATTACTTCAACAGCAACATTTTCCTGGTAAGGTTACTGGATTGTGTATTAACTTTGGCGAAATACATACCGGAAGAAATACGATTGCCATAATTATCCGTGCCATTCCAAACTAAAGTATTTGCATTCACGACTTCGTTATCGATGAGTGTTTTCACAAGCTGTCCCTTGATGTTATAAATGTTCACCGAAACCGGATGATGTTTATCATTTTCTGTCAGGTTCAAAGCGATGGACGTACTGGGATTGAAGGGGTTCGGATAAATATCTATACTGCTGTTAGTTACGACTGCAACCGGATTTCCATCGTTTCCTACAGTGACTTCCAAAGCATTCGGTCCGCCAAAAGCGCCCATATCGTTGCGGGTTCCGTCCGGATCATTGTAAGCAGCATCCGGATTACCGGCATCGATACAAGGAGAAGTAGATTGCAGCCACCAGTATGCATCCAGCCCGTTATATTCCGCACCGTTTCCGGTAGTCGGATTTGCGAAGAGCGGGTCTGCATCGATATTTCCTTCGCCGGAGAAACCACCCGTGATACAAGAATATGTAACCGAAGGATTGCCAAAGGGAGCGAAGAAAACCGTTCCTTCATCAACGATAACGCAATTGATAATGGTTGGGAAGGAATTGAAGAAATAGAACAGATACGGAGTTCCATTGGTGGAAAGATTATTGGCGATAGTATTGTTTTCTATCAACGCGTTCGATGCGCTGGTCATCAACATTCCGCTAAACGTTCCCGTGTTATTGACGATTATATTATTAGAAATCGTGATCGGAGAACCGGTACATTTGATGCCGGGAGTCGAACTGCTGCTGGTGTTATTGGAAATGATATTCCGGCTGATCAAAACATCCGTACAACTGGAAACGTCGATAGCAGCACCGGCTGAAGTACTGGAATTATTGAACAATTTATTGCCGATAACATCGACCATAGAACCGGTTTCGATGGAAATAGCAGTAAGATTAGCATTTGATAATTCGCAATTCTGAATCAGGTTGGCTTCGGTTGTGTTCATAAATCTGATACCTTCCCAATTTGAATTAGAGGAGAAAATAATCGGTTCTTCCGGAGAAGAACTGGCATCTGCTACCAATTTTCCCTGCACGGTCAAACGGACGCCACTTTCAAAATACATTTCCACTCCGGGTTGAATAATCAATTCATTTCCAGCAGGAATGTTAGCATCGTCTGTTATGGTGTAGGGATTGAAATCACTGACCCACATACCGGAAAGTGCACCGCTCACATTGGAACCGTCCGTCACATGGATAAGATCGGCAGAAGTGGTCTCGGCAGTCTCACCATCCACAGTGATACGCAAGGTTACATCATAATCTCCGGGGGTTAAGTAAAGGTGATAAGGATTTTCTTCTGTGCTGTCGAAAATGCCATCGCCATCGAAATCCCATTCCCAGCTATCGATGCCGTTTTGTGGGAAAGAATTACTGGTAAACTGTACTCCCAGGTAAGCAGGACCTTCGGTAATATTGGCAGTAAACATGGGGAGCAGACCGGAAAATCCGGCAGTAGCAGCTTGATGAATTTTGTGTGTGCCATCAAAGGTCTGAATCATGGCAACAGCTTTCAATTTGGTGAGATCCCAGTTAGAAGCCATGGTTATGACATGTTCATAACTGCCTGTTTCGCCGGCAGTAGTGAGATTGAATACTTCCTGTTCATACGAAACAACGGAAGCAAAGTAAGAGGATTGTCCCGGTTCCCAATTATGAGTTAAAACGTAAACAATCTTATTATTGGTAGTAGTAATATTTGCAGTTAAAGTTACATCCAATAAAAAAGCTAATTGTCCTGTTTCATTGGTATTTAGTTCCAGAGTCATTTCTGCCGGGCTATTTTCTGCAGAAAGTGTGTTGTAGCGTGATATGTAGGCAGGAAGAGTACTGGTTCCACCGCCAACATAATTCAGATTTCCGCCCCATTGGCAGTGTGGAATACCACTCACGCCGTACATGCTTCCTCTGGAAGAATAGCCGGGACTTGGATTTGGTCCGTCACCTTGCCAGATCAGGGGAATCAGGTAGGGATAGGTTGTGGGATCTTCCCACATAGTTCGCAGCGCGGCCCGCGCTACTGGACAGTAACCTCACCACGTTTGGGTGAAGAGCTCTCCCACTACCCACATTTGTGAAGCAAACATGGATGTGGAAATGAGAAGCAACAATAATGGTAAAGCAATTCGCATCTTTTTCATCTTTCCTCCTATTTTTTTGGATTTTTTAGGGTTATTTCAACAAAATCATTTTTTTGGTTACGTTCTTTCCACTTGTCTTCAAACTGTAAAAATACACTCCGCTATCTACGGTGCGGTTATTATCATCGAGTCCGTTCCAAACTACGGAATTCGTAGCCGGAAGATTGGTGAACGTTTTCACTACTTGTCCTTTCACATTATAAATGGTAAGATTTACCGGTTCATTTTGCGAAACGCTGAACCGGATCGTGGTGGAAGGATTGAACGGATTGGGATAGTTTTGCAAGGTGCAGGTGGGTAGGAGTTCTTCATCATTTCCTGTATTGTCTTCCGTATTGAAAGTGAAATCCAAACTGATCGGTTCGGTCAGATCGCCACTATCCATTGTGATATTAAAACTAAAACCATCGGTGCTGTAAACATAAACCACAATGTGAATTAGCTCGGAGGCGCCTGCTTCCAATGGAACAGCAGCGGGCCAGTTTGGCATAAAACAATTTTCCTGATTGCAGACGCTCATTCCCCAACTATCCGGCATGTTTTCGTAAGTATAAGTAAGAGTATAAGTTTGTGCCGATGCGCTGGTATTGGTCATCGTGATCCAATCCGTGGTGTATTCATAATTCCCCGTGGTTGCGTAGGAAGGTCCCACGATATCCTGATCGAAAGGAATATCGATCTGCAAATCTGCGAACAGCATGCCAACGCCGATTAACAAAAGCAAAACAACTATCTTTT
>DAISYT010000072.1:0-8721 GCA_036825175.1 Candidatus Cloacimonadota bacterium | reverse complement strand
TGACGAAGCATAAAGCCTTAATATTCGAGTATTCTCAAAGCAATTGCGGCCAAAGTTTGTATACAGCAATTGCTGACAGAGTTGTGGATAAAAAAGGATGATGAAACGGTGTTCATAACCCACAATGAAAAACCACATCAAATAGTTTTGCTCACGACACTGTAATATATCTCTAGGAGGAGACAATGTGGGAATCAGGTTCAACTGGTTTTATGTTGTTGGCTACCAGTCTGGTGATGCTTATGACACCGGGACTGGCGTTTTTTTATGGAGGATTAGCCTCCAGACGTAACATTTTAGGCATAATGATCCAGAGTTTCGTATCTCTGGGCATCACGACGATTTTATGGTATGCGGTGGGATACTCGCTGTGTTTCAGTGGTAGCGGTGCCATTTTCGGGAATTTTGATAAAGCTTTTTTATCGGGAGTGACTCTGCACTCAGTTTTCAGCGGTAACGGAGTGATACCGGAATTCGTTTTTGTATCATACCAAATGATGTTTGCCATCATTACACCGGCATTGATCACCGGTGCCTTCACAGGAAGAGTTTCCTTCAAAGCTTACTTATACTTTCTCGTGATCTGGCAGCTTTTGGTATATTATCCGTTCGTTCATATGGTTTGGGGCGGAGGTTTATTGGCAAAATGGGGTGTTTTGGATTTCGCAGGCGGAATCGTTGTTCACACCATCGCCGGTTTTGCAGCTTTGGCTTCAGTGATGTTTGTGGGAGGTCGTCATGATCGTAATACCAAGCCGAATAGCATTCCTCTGGTTGCCATTGGAACGGGTTTACTGTGGTTCGGTTGGTACGGATTCAATGCCGGAAGCGAACTGAGAGTAGATGAAGTTACCGCTCAGGCTTTCCTGAATACCGATATCGCAGCTTCTTTCGCGACGATTACCTGGCTTATCGTGGAATGGCATAAAGAAGGAAAACCGAAATTTGTAGGTTTGATGACAGGTGCTGTTGCCGGTTTGGCAACGATTACTCCTGCTGCCGGATTTGTTCCGGTTTGGGCTGCTGCCATTATCGGGATTGTTTCCGGGTTGGTTTGTTACTGGGCTGTCAGCATCAAGAACAAACTGAAATGGGACGATGCTCTTGATGTTTGGGGTGTGCACGGTATCGGCGGATTCATCGGAACCATTATGCTGGGAGTATTTGCCAGTGCTGCTATTAATTCCAGCGGTACGGACGGTTTGTTATTGGGAAATTCCAGCTTCTTCTTTAAGCAATTGATCGCCACTCTGGCTTCGGCTGCTTATGCTTTCATTTTCACATACATTATGCTGTGGAGCATCAATAAGATTACACCGGTGCGTGTAAGTGAAGAACATGAAAATGAAGGACTGGATAAATCTCAACACGACGAAGATGCATATACCTAAAAAATAGTAAATACGGGATAAAGATTTATGAGGCAGATCGCTTGATCTGCCTTTTTTTTACTTTCCAAATCTTTGAACAGAACCTTGTGCAAGTTCATTCAAAACTATTTTTTTCGTTACTAACTTCTCAGTTTATTTTTCTCGTTCATGAATCTGATAACTCTTTCTCTGGCAACAGGATAAAACCATTTTCCTTCCTGTTTGAAATAGGAACCGACAATGAAGCCGTCGGCATGTTGCCAATAATGGCGTAAATTTTCCGCCGTGATCCCCGAACCGATGATGATCGGCAGAGAAGTGGCTTTTCTGGCTTCATCCAGGTCGGAAAGTTCTGCGGCATCGGCGGTGGATTTGCCGGTGATGATGATGCCATCGCTCAGAAAAAATTCAGCGGCTTTGGCAAAATCGGAGATGGAAAGGTCACCTGTGATGGTGTGTGAAGAATGTTTTTTCTTAATGTCGGTAAACACTGCGATATTATCAGCTCCGATTTTACTGCGAAATCGCATCAATTCTCCGGCATCGGAGTTCATTAAACCTTCGTCGGCAATGTGAGAAAAGACGAATCCTTCGGCTCGCACGAATTCGCAGCCGGCAGCGTAAGCTGCTGCCAAAGCCGCCTGGTTGGCTCCGGCTAAAATCTGGATGCCGCACGGTAGATTCACGTTGCGTTTTACTTCACTGGCGATAGCTGTCATCGTAGCCACGATTTCCGGTCCCACTTCCCGGTTCAGGTAAGGAACATCGTGCATGTTTTCCAGCATAACGGCGTCGATGCCGCATTCCTGGTAAATTTTGCCTTCCTGCACTGCGATATCGATGATCTCGGAAATGGATTTTTCATGTTTCGGTGTTCCCGGTAAAGCCGGCACATGGATCATTCCTATGATCTTTTTCGTCTGGAAAAACGGTTTGGAAAATTTATTCATTTTGCCTTCCCCTCATTTCGTACACAACGGCAGAATCCGTGATAAATGGCGCAGATGCCACCGAAAATGGAGAAGAATCCCCAAAATAAGGGCATTCCGAAAATCATTACCAGAGTAATCTCGCCGGAAGGCGACACGATGCTTTCAGAAATCATGGGAACGTAATAAATACCTGCGGTGACCAACATGCAGCCTGCCACAATGGCGGCATGACCGAAAATGATCTGTCCGTAACGATTTTTGAGAAAAGTGATAACGATCAAACCGCCGCCGATGATCAATTTGACGACTGCCCACATCAGTAAGCCGGCAATAAAATGGAACACCGACCACACCAGCAAACCGATTCCCAAAACGCACGTAATGATTTTACCGATTTTCATTTACCCCTCCCTGTTTGTTTTTTTATTTTTGATTTTTTCTTTCAATCCATACGCCACTAAACCCAGCGATGTGGCGATGATCCCCATATATAATTCGTCGATGTCCTGCCAGAAACCGGGCAGCGAAACGTTCCGCCAGACAGTAACGGCGATGATACCGATGATGCTGGCAAAGATGAATTGCATATCCTTGATTTTTTTAGGAAAAATATAGCCGTACAAAATCGGCAAAAGCAGACAACTTGCCCAATAGCTTCCCAACGTTTTCCAAACGATTTTGATATTGCCATCGAATACTTTTCCCAGAAAAATTGCCAGTAATCCCACCGTGACAATTCCCAGATGATAAAGCGAAACTTTGCCTTTCCATTTGGCTGGCATCATATCGTAGGAAACGGTGGTTCCGGCGATGAAAAGATATGAATCCAGGGTAGAAAGAATCGTTGCCAGAATTCCGGCTAACACGAATCCGCGTAGACCGTTGGGAAGAATCTGCAAAGCATAAATCAGGTAAGCTTTGTCTGAAGCTGCCTGCGGAATGACTGCTCTGGCATACATGGCACCTCCGGTAGTGCAGATATCGAAAAGAAACCAGATAACCGTAGAAATCAGAATGCCATTTCGGGCGGCTTTAGGATTTTTTGCGGCGAATACACGTTGATAAAAATTAGGATCGACTAACGTGGAAAGGGCAATAAATCCCCAAACCAAAGTGGTGCCCCAGCCAACTCCGCCGGTGGGTGAGAAGTGTGTGGCAGGAAGGTTTGCTTTCAGGAAGGAAAGTCCTCCAAATAAATCGACCGAAAATACTAACACCAGAAAGACGCCCAGACACATCACAAAAAACTGAATAATATCGGAAAAAACCACCGCTCTAAAACCGCCGTAAAGTGTGTACAAAATCACCAATCCCGTACCGATCAGCATGTCGATAAGAAAAGAACCGCCAAAAAGCGTTTGAATGAACAATCCCAAACTAATAACATAAGCGATGGGCAGCACATTAAAAAAATTGAACACAGCACTCAGTTTTTCCGATTTGGGACCGAACATTTTTCCTACCAGATCGGGAAGAGTAACTGCCTGATATTTCGCTACTTTTTTCACGATAAACAAGGCAAAGATGATGTAAGCGATATACCAGAAAAGTCCCTGCGTGATGAAGTTGTAAATTCCCTGCTCGAAGGCGATTTTGGTTACGCCAAAAATCCCGCCGTACCAGGTAGCGACCAGTGTTGCCACGAACATCGGCAGCGTAAGTTGGCGTCCCATCAACAATAAATCCAGAAAATTGTATTCGGTACTGTTGTTATTTCCAATTTTCTTTTTTATAGATTGCCCATAAATTATCGCCGCCAAAGTTAAAGCTAAAACGCTGAAAAACACGATCCAATCCGTAGAGGTGATCACCGAACGGAAATCGATCGAACTTTGAAATTTCATTATTACTCCTTTTCCGGCATTACCCGAGCAAGTTCAAAGGGTCGTAGAGAACCGGTTCTCCACCTCTCAGCACTTCCGGTCAGGAAAGCTCCCCCGCTTCATTCGGTAGGTTTTTTAAGATAAGGTAGAGAAGTCAAATGTTTTGTAGAGTAGCAGCTCGATAATGCAACCTGGCAGTCAGCATTTCAGAATTTTTGATCCACTTCTTCCGGATAAGCGTAATTAATTGAAAAACAAGAATATGAGATGAACTTATTGTGGACGGAATGCTCCGATTCAGTCAGATCGAAGAACTAAAAAAAAATATTTGAGCTGCTGGAATATCGTTCCGCTACAAAAGCACTTACGTAGCAGAACGATTTGATATTATATGAAAAAAAACTACACTACCAGATTCTGAAAAAGTAAAAAACGATTTGCTCCAGATATTCCAAAATGTATTATTTTTTTTATTTACAAATAATTAGAAAATATTTATTTCAAACCCAAGAGAGTGAAAACAAAGATTATCTTATGATGCAAGATAATGAAAAGTACGAAGCGGAGAAAGTCGGGGAGATGATTTCGGCAAAAAAACGATCAGCGAAATCTGGTAACTTACGGAATGATATTTCTCAACAATGATCAAAAAACACATTATCATGGGAAGATGAAGAGTTTATACTCAATCGAATTTTTAGGAGTTCATAATGAAAGCTTTTCATTATTTACTTCTGGTGGAAACGTAAATCCGAATGCTGACAAAAGAACATTTAATCCGTCCGAAAATGCCAAAAATTGAGGTGGGTTATGATGGAAAATAATCTGAACGAGAAGCAAATAAAGACTCAGGCTGAATTGCTGGAAGAACTGAAATTGGCAAATCAGAAGCTGCGGGAAAGCGAGCAGACTTACCGTAACCTTTTTCAAAATGCTCAGGTCGGTCTGTTCCGAACCCGCATTTCCGATGGTCAAACCCTGGAATGCAACGATCAATTAGCTCAGATATTCGGCTACGAATCACGAGAGACTTTCATCAATCATTATGCCACTTCCGAGAATTATGTCGATCCGGGTACTCGTGAACGCATGTTGAAATTAATCGAAAAAGATGGTACGATACAGAACTTTGATGCCCGTTTTTATGATATTAATCATCGGGTACTCTGGATCAGATATTCGGCAAAAATCTATCCGGAAAAAGGTTGGATCGAAGGCGTGGTGGAAAATATCACGGAAAAGAAAAAAGCAGAATATGCCCTTCAGGAAAGTGAGGAAAAATTTCGTACTTTAGCGGACAACATTCCCAGCGTAATTTACATGTACGATAACAAACCCGATTCCATTACATTATATCTGAACGACGCAATTCAGGCTTATACCGGCTATCCCAAAGAGGAATTCATCCATAATCAGATTAATTATAAAGATTTAATACATCATGAAGATAAAGAAGCGATTACGGAGCAAATCTCGTCCGCAATTGACGCCGGTCAATCTTACCATCTTATTTATCGTCTGAAACACAAATCCGGGAAGTGGCGCTGGATAGAAGACTTCGGCAAAAGCATTCGACTCAATGAAGGGTATAATGTAATCGAAGGATTTCTGTTGGACATCACGGAAAGAATGGAAGCTGAGCAAAAATTGCAGGAATATCGTAATCACCTCGAAGAACTGGTAAAAGAACGAACCTCAGAATTGGAAGAGAAGAATAAACGGTTGATCGAGTTTAATAAACTTTTTGTAGGAAGAGAGTTTCGCATCAAAGAACTGCGAAATGAAATCAAGATACTGAAAGAGAAATTAGGTATGGAAAATGAATAGACCAAAAGCTAAAAAAGTGATGATTATTTTCTTATCGATCTTCTTTGTGTCTTTGCCCCTTTTTGCCAAGCGTACCGTACGAGTGGGATTTTATGAGAATCCTCCTAAAATCTTTACCAATCAGGATAATCAGATCAGCGGTTTTTGGTTGGATATTACCAATTATATAGCTGAACAGGAGAATTGGGATATCGAATGGGTGCACGGTGAATGGCACGAATGTATGGAACGTTTATTAAACCATGAAATCGATTTGATGCCGGATGTGGGATATACTCCGGAAAGAGCCGAATTGTACGATTTCTCCTTGGAAACGGTGCTTCTCAGTTGGACGCGCGTTTATAAACATCCCGGTTTGGTAATTCAATCGATACCCGATCTGGATGGGAAAATTGTGGGAGGTCTGGAAGGCAGCTTCGATCTGAATGGTCCGGAAGGATTGAAATTGGTTATTCAAAAATTTGAAATAGAATGCGAGATCAGGGAATTTGATTCTTACGATACGGTTTTTATGGCATTGCAAAACAGCGAAATCGATGCCGGAATCGTCGATAGAGATTATGGCATTCTCCATCAGAATAAATACCGGGTCGAGCGCACTCCGATCGTTTTGCAACCCGCCCGTATGCAATTTGCCGCCGCCATAAACGGCTCTGCCGATTTATTGAATGCGATCGATAAAAACGTGAGAGAATTGCGGAAAAATAAAAACTCGATCTACTACCAATCTCTCGATACATATTTCAGCAGAGGCGAGCAGGTGGAAATTCTGCCGCTTTGGTTGTTGCTCGTTGTTCTGATTCTGATTTTAGTGAGTCTGATTTCCTTCTTACTTTCCAGAATTATGCGACATCAGGTTCGTTTGCGAACTCAGGAGTTACAGGAAGATATTACTTCCCGCAAAAAAGCAGAAGCTGCCTTGGCTGTCAGCGAAGAAAATTATAAAATTCTGGTAGAAAATCTGGAGGATTTGCTGGTGAAAGTGGACACGGAAGGTCGTCTGCTCTTTGTCAGCCCTTCTTATTGTGAACTATTTGGTAAAACAGAAAGTGAGTTGCTCGGGAAAAAATTCATTCCACTGATTCACGAAGATGACCGGGAAGTTACTGCAAATGCCATGAAAAAACTTTTTGAACCGCCTTATTCCTGCTATGTGGAGCAGCGTGTGAAATCCAAACAAGGCTGGCGCTGGATAGCCTGGCAGGATAAAGCTATTTTGGATATAAACGGGAAGATCAAAGAAATCACCGGATTGGGCAGGGATATTACCGAACAAAAGGCTACTGAACAGGAGAACTTCCGGTTAGCCGAGATCATTCGCCATAACAAAGACGGCATTATCATTGCAAATACGGAAGGTAATATTATTTTTGTGAATAAGGCATTTGTGGAAATGAGCCTTTATACTCCGGAAGAAGTGCTCCAGCATAATCCTCTGGAATATATCGTTACAGAAAACCCGGATGAACTGACCGAAGAAATTCAGTCCAAAATAACAAATCAACAGATCTGGTCGGGAGAAATTGTCTGTAAACGAAAAAATGGCGAGCGTTATCAGGTGGAAATGCAGATATTTACGATCTTGAATAAAGAAGAGAAACTGGATATAATCGCGGCGATTCTAAGAGATATTACAACCCGTAAACTGACCGAAAGTGAATTACAAAAGTATCGGGAAAATCTGGAAGAACTGGTAGAACAACGTACTATCGAATTAACGGAAAAAAACAGAAAGCTGGAAGAGTATAACAAGTTATTCATCGGCAGGGAATTCCGCATCAAAGAATTGAAAGATAAACTGAATGAATTGGAAGAAAAATTAAGGCAGGAATAGAAAAGAATCCGGGATCGTTTTGGAGGATTTTCTATCGATGTGTTTTCAAGGATGATGGAGCGATGAAAAATGAGCATTAACAAAAAAAATGGTTTGGTCGTTGGATCATTATTGTTGATGATTCTGATTCTCATAAACACGATTACTTTTTTAAGTATCAAGCACACCACGATAGATAACGAATTAAGTTATTTACAATCCATCGCCAAGTACGTTCAAACCAGGTTACGCAGTCTCGATCAGCTCAATAACGAAAGGCTGGCATTGATCGGCAGCCGGACTCAGTTGCGGCTGAGTTTGGCAGATTACCTCAAAAATCCCCGTCCGGAATATGTAGATAAGATGAATTTGATTTTAGTCGATGCTTTGAATTCGATCAGTGATTTCCAGGAAATAAAGATTATCGGTTTGAATGGAAAAATTATTGCTTCCACGCAGAAGGCAGAGCTTGGACAAAGCTTTCCCTTCAGCGACTGTCTTCCTGAAAACCGCAACATTACAAAGGTAAGTAAGTTATATCTGAATGAAAATCTCGAGCCGGCACTCCATCTTTGTGCTCCTTTATTGCTGTATGATCAGATATTGGGATATGTTTTTATCAGTTCTTCTGCTCAGGAAATAACCAATATCTTCACCGACGCCAGTTTTTTGGGAGAAACAGGTTATGTGTTAATGGTGATAACCCCTTCTCCTCAAAAAGATCAATACATTCTCACACCTCGTCGTATCAATAATCGTTTCACGGATTATACGATCAATTCTTATCGGCAGCTCGGAAGCATTTCCCACCATGTAATAAATAAAATGTATGGCGTTTATGAGAAACTGAATGATTATAAACAGGAACCGATGCTGGTGGCGATAGAATCATATCCAAGTATGAATGCCGGCTTCTCGGTTCCTGTTTATAATCATTCAGTTTCTCATAAACGCCA
>DAISYT010000071.1:0-8747 GCA_036825175.1 Candidatus Cloacimonadota bacterium | reverse complement strand
TTTCATTTTCATATTATTCATATCATAGACCGCAAGCTCGATCTGCAAATCCCTGAAAAGCACCACAACCACATCGGTAAGTGCACTTTCGTCTCCGCAGACCGATTTCAGCCTGACCACATTCTGCATCATCGAATCATCTTTCCGGCAATTTTCGCCGTTCAATTTTATGATCGAATATTTCTGCTTGCCCGGCATCAATTCATTCATCTCAAAATGATCCTGAGATTTATTGTAAACTGCAACCGTATAACACGAATCCACCTGCCGATCACTTTTCAAAAATTTAATTTTATATGGGATTTCCGCTCTGCGCATCCACGACAGATACACCAAAATTTGTTCATCTTTATGCTGCACCACTTTGGCGCCCCGGCATTCGTTATTTTCAAAGATGCCGATTTCCGCCACATCTTCCGGAATGTCCAGCACGTCGATCACATGATAATTTTTTTCCTGACGAACCTGGAAAAATTCGGATTCAGGTTTGGGAATGTTCTTCCTTTCCCGATTAGAATCCTGCCATCTAAAACCGGTAACAGGTTCCATAAAGCTGATGACATATCCCTTTCCATACTCGAAATATTTACCCGAAACCGAACAGGAAGGCGTATCGAGATAAGAAACATCATGATCAATTGCGATTTCATTCGGGGAATCTTTATAGATCGGAGAAAGATCGGGGTTGATGTAAAACCAGTCTTCGGCTTCGATGGCAAAGACGTTATCGAACTGCTCGCCCAGAGCATCCTTTATATTCTGCGTGTAAGGAATCCAGTAACCCAACCAGTTTTCGGTGAGCGGATAAAGCGTGCCGGCTATTTCATGATCTGCCGGCAACCGTTCACCTTCGATGATCAATTCTACGGGTTCTTCGCTGTAATACCTCAACTTAAATCCCTGCTCGGATTTTATATAATAGAGATAAGGCATCCATTCAAGATCGAAGGACAAAACTCCTATATTATCATAAATCAAGCTCAAGCCATACATGTTGCGGGTATAGCAATTCAAAAGTTCACAGGCATTTGCTAAACCATTTTCATTTCTCTTCAATCGCGGGAAGGAAACCCAATTCCAATGAGCTGCCGGTAAGTTTTTTATATCGACTTGTGAAGCATCGATCAACCGATCACCGGGCTTCGCTGTTTTTATCGCCGATTCGATCGAAGGAAATTCCTGCCCGGGTCCATAATAGATATCTTCTCCTTTCAAGCCAAAACAACAAATCAACAAAAATCCCAAAATCCATCTCTTCATGATAATCTCCGCAAATTACTAAATGGAAATTTCTCTTTTTGCAAATTGCTGTCAAATAATTTGTTTTTTGCTAAAGCAGTGTCTCGTAATCATGTTTTTCATCCCTGGAACGAGTGATCACGAAAGACGACGTTCCTTTCCCTCAAAATCGCTCATTTTCATGTGTCATATCTTTTTCTTATAATTATAATTGCCTATATTTGAAGTCCTTAGTTCCTTCCCACTTTTGCAAGTCTGAAGAGCCTCACAAATCATTTGACACATAAATCCCACCTCAAATATATGACACCGGAGTTGAGATGAATATTATCAAGAATAAGACAGGCTGGATAGAAGTGATTTGTGGAAGCATGTTCAGCGGAAAGACGGAAGAGCTTATCCGTCGTGTTCATCGGGCTGAGTATGCCAGGCAGAAAATCCAGGTTTTCAAACCCAAAATTGATAATCGTTACGAAGAAAATCATATCGTTTCCCACAACCAATTAAAGACGCCTTCTGTTATTGTGGAAACCTCTCAGGACATTCATCAGCAGATTAAATATGATACCGAAGTCGTGGTTATTGACGAAGTGCAGTTCTTTGACGATGGCATCGTGGAGTTGTGCAATAAATTAGCCGATAACGGTAAACGGGTAATCGTAGCCGGTCTGGATCAGGATTTCAGGGGAAAGCCTTTCGGACCGATGCCGAATCTTCTGGCAGTAGCAGAATACGTTACCAAATTGAATGCTATCTGCGTGAAATGCGGCAATCCCGCCAGCAGAACCCAACGTCTTACGCGGGACAAAGAAACCGTGGTGGTTGGCGCTGCCGATGTTTATGAAGCACGCTGCCGCAATTGTCATGAGGTATTGGAATAGTGAATCAGTTGGCTCTTCTTCTCGCCAGAATTATCGATATTTATATTATCATTATATTGGTGCGCGCCGTACTTTCCTGGTTCGCCATCACCCCGCAGAGTTTTTTATTCTCATTTTACATTTTTTTGATCAAACTCACCGAACCGGTTTTGGGCTGGGTACGCGCTCAAATGAACCGATTTGCTCCCAATATGATGATCGACTTTTCGCCTGTTATTGTAATAGTTTTGTTGAATTTGGTTAGAAATTTTTTATTGAGATTTTAAAATGATGAAAGCTCTCAAAGCAGCAGAAGAATACATCAAACAAAGAACGACATTCCGTCCTGAAATCGGGATTATTCTGGGAACAGGATTGAATAAACTGGCAGAAAAAGTGGAAAACCCGCTCATAATTTCTTACAAAGACATTCCGAACATGCCGGTTTCCACCGCTCCCACCCATGAAGGTCGTTTCGTTTTGGGTAATCTGGCTGGGAAAAATGTGATCATGATGCAGGGCAGAATCCACTATTATGAAGGTTACACCATGCAGCAGGTTACCTTTCCCATTCGTCTGATGAAGCTTCTGGGCATTCATATTCTGATCGTGACCAATGCCGCCGGCAGCCTGAACGAAAACCTGCTACCGGGCGACGTCGTATTGATCACAGATCACATCAATTTCACCGGTAATAATCCTCTTATCGGCGCCAACCTGCCGGAATTCGGAGAAAGATTTCCCAGCATGAACGAACCTTATTCCCATCGCCTGATCCGCTTCTGCCAGGAAATAGCCCAACAAGGAAAAATCGAAGTAAAAACAGGAATCTACACCGGATTGGCTGGACCCAGTCTGGAAACGCGAGCCGAATGTAAAATGCTGGCGGGCTTTGGTTCCGATCTGGTAGGTATGTCCACCGTGCCGGAAGTGATTGTCGCCGTTCATGGCGGTTTGGAAGTATTGGGATTATCCGTCGTGACAAATCTCAGTAACATTTTCCACAGTCATCCCCACCATCAGTGGGAAATTCAGGATAATGCAGATAAAGCCAGAGAAAAACTGGAATATCTTATTATAAATTTGCTGAAAAAAAACATAGAAAGGAAGTAGCTTATGGCTGCCAAAGAATTCCCTTTAAAAAAACTGGAGAAGTACGAAGAAATTCTTCTTCGTGAGAAAGAACAAGCTCAAAAAATCATCCACAGTATCGATGAAATTCAAAAGCGTGGCGTGAAAGACCAGTCGGGTGACCTCTCTTCCTATTCTGTTCATCAGGCAGATTTGGGAACGGATACCGACGAGGCTGAAAAGAGAGTTTACCTTCTAAACAAAGAACTGGAAAAATTGAAAAATATCAACCAGGCTCTCAGAAGAATTTATGATAAGACCTATGGCATTTGTGAGATTTGTGGTAACCTGATCTCCGAGAAACGCCTGAAAATAGTTCCTTACGCCAGATTTTGCATCGAATGCAAATCCAAAGAGGAACTGAAACAGAGAAAACGACGTTGAACCAGCCGGAAAGCGTTTCTGAAATAAAGCAGGAAAGACTGAAATTTCCTTTGGAAAATCTTCGTTATTTTCTTATTACCCTGATAGTTATCTTTTTCGATCAGCTTTCCAAGATTTTGATTCGTTCACTTCTGACGAAAAGTGAAATCGTTTTTGTTACGCCGAAGTTTTTCTGGCTTACAAACATCGAAAACACGGGAGCTGCCTTCAGCTTTTCTCTCGGCTCGCCGGAAGTAAATCGCCTTATTTTTATCGTGGTTTCCTGTTTGGCTTCTGTCCTGCTTATCTATCTGATCCTGCATTCAGACAAGAAGCTCGAGCAGGTTTCTTACAGCCTCATTTTGGGAGGCGCACTCGGTAATTTGATCGATCGCATCATTTTTGGTTCTGTTACCGATTTTTTGTGGTGCGATTTTCCCGATTTTATTATGGAACGCTGGCCCGTTTTCAATCTGGCAGACAGTTCCATCGTGATAGCGATCACTATCTTAATTATTGGTTCAATATTTGAACCAAAAACCAAGAATTTGGAGGAATAAGTGAAACACCTGATTTTTTCTTTAATCGGCATATTCTTGCTTTCCACGCTTGTGGCGACAACGATTTACGACATTCAATACACCACCGATCCTTCCGGCGATTCACCGCTGGCAGGTCAGATCGTCACCGTTACCGGCATCGTTACCGGTGCAAACTGGGGTAACGATAATAAATTCTTCATGTCCGATCCCGAAGGTGGAGCCTGGCGCGGCATTTATGTTTATGATTACACCACCGGACCGGCTTTGGGAGATGAAGTTCAGGTTACCGGAACCGTCTCCGAATATTATAACATGACCGAATTGGGTTATTGTACCGTCAATATTCTGAGTTCCGGCAATCCAGTTCCGGCGCCGGTCGAGATCACCACCCACGAATCGGCAACCGAAGAAATGTATGAAGGCGTTCTGGTAAGAATATCAAATGTGGAAGTAGCAGCTCTTCCCAATAACTACAATGAATGGTATGTGACCGATGGCAGCGGCACCTGCCAGATCGACGACGGATTTTATAATTTTCCGAACCCACAATTGACTGATGAATTTAGTTCGATTACGGGTTTGATAGATTATTCCTACAATATATACGGGCTGAATCCCCGCTTCGCCAACGATCTGGTTTTAGCAGGTGGAGATATCACTCCTCCCGAACTGAGTTCCGTAACCGCTACCACGGCGAATACAGTTTTTCTTACTTTCTCCGAATATCTCGATGAAACTACCGCGGAAACGCTCTCGAATTATTCCATCGATAACGGACTTGCCATTTCGACGGTCGAATTGCAATCCAATCAGAGTTCCGTAATTCTGACTACTTCCGATCAAACCGCCGGAACAAATTACACGATCACGGTAAATCACGTGGAAGATTTGGCAGGCAATGAGATCGAAGCAAACAGTACAATTCAATTCACCGGTTACGTTCCCTTTACTTACGATCAGATCGCCGATATCCAGAATAATCTGGACGATTATCTGGGAGAAACCGTAACCGTAAGAGGTGTTGTCACGATCGGTGACGGCTTGCTTTATGCCGGTAAAACCCAATTTTACCTTCAGGATGAATCGGGACGCGGCATTCAAATTTTTGATCATTCTCCCTTCTCCACCACCTACGTCCGCGGAGATTTAATCGAAGTTTCCGGAGAAGTCGGTTTATATACCGGTTCGAGCGATAATTATTATAATGTACAAATAACCGATGCCACAGCGACGTTGATCTCCCAAAATAATGAGCTTCCCACAGCCTGGGAAATGACCGGAAATGAAGATTATCCGATGAACGGAACCTGGGCGGAAGTCTCTGGAGAAATCACCGACGTCTGGGATGCTTCGACTTATGGGTTCTATCAGATCGAGGTAAGCACCGATGCCTTAGTGATCGATTTGCAATTCTGGAATTCCACCGGCGCCAATGTTTCGCAGTACGAGATTGGCGATATAGTAACGGCATACGGCGTAATTGCTTTTTATGAAGGAACTCCTCAATTTACCTGTGCTTATGAAGAAGATATCGATTATTATGTCGATGATATTTACGATGATATCGATTTCGAAGCACCGACAGTTCCGGATGAAGATGTTACTATCGGTCTGCCTTATGACGATCCGTGTAATGCCGTTTTCTTATATTGGAAAACCAATAAAAACTTGAATTTCCATGAAATAGAAATGGATACGACCGCCGTGCGTGAAACAGAATATTTTGCTACCATCCCCGGTCAGTCTGCCGGAACAATTGTAAAGTTTTATATCACCGTGATCGATACGGCAAATAACGAAATTTTC
Source organism: Candidatus Cloacimonadota bacterium (assembly GCA_036825175.1). GTDB lineage: Bacteria > Cloacimonadota > Cloacimonadia > Cloacimonadales > TCS61 > B137-G9. The sequence continues at coordinate 2,806 of DAISYT010000071.1, read as the reverse complement.
TATCCAGCCGATTATCCTGAAAAAATTTTCCAATATGAATATCCCTTTGAAACATTCCAGGTGAAGCTGACCGTTCCGCCTAAAGCTTTCAATCCTTATGCCGGCGAGACTTTCCCCATCGAGGTGGTAACGAAAGCCGATGCCAAAATCGTCGTCAGAATTTATAATGCCGAGGGAAAGCTGGTATTCGAGCCATTAAACAAGGTCGTGGGCAGCACCGGCATCGAAGAGTATTCCTGGAATGGCAAAGATAAAGATAATAAACTGGTTCCGCTGGGTTTGTATATCTGCTATCTGGAAGCGACGCAAAAAGACAGCGGCAGTAAAAAAACAGCCAAGGTTCCCATCGTGGTGGGCGCACCGCTTAAATGAAGGAGGAGATCATGAAAAGAATCATATTTGTTTTGGTAGTAGTTCTCGTTTCACTTCAGCTCAATGCTATTTTCGATGATTACGAGCCGTCTCCGCGTGCCCGTGCCATGGGTGGTGCTTATTATTCCGTAAGCGACGATGCGAATGCGGTTTTCTACAATCCCGCCGGACTCATGTCCGCTCCCAATAATATTCTGATCGGTTACACTCAGCTTTTTGGTTGCGATTTTGCTGAAGTAAGCAGTGTTGCCTTTTCCATGGGATTACCCAAAAAGTTTGGAAAACTCGGCTTCGGATTATTGTCGTTAGATTCCGAATATCTCGGCGTAAATCTGCTTTCGGAAAAAACTTATGCTCTGTCGCATTCCTTCTGCATTTTGCAGGATATTCATTCGGAATTAAACGTGGGCTACACATTGAATATGTATAATCTGAAAATCGATTCTTACGGCAATCAATCAGCTTTTGGAGTGAATGTGGGAGCGCTTGCCACGCTGCATACCCGAACGAAAATCGGCTTTACGGTTTATAATGTAAACAATCCTTCGGTAGGAACCAGAAACGATTACGATCTGCCGCAGCGAATTGCCATGGGATTTTCCTATTCCCCGTATGAGAATGTACTTACGAATGCCGAATTGAAGAAATCATTGGACGGCGATACTGAAATTCATGCGGGAACCGAGGTAAAAGTTTTCGATATTCTGTCTTTCCGTTTAGGGGTGAGAACCAATCCCAACAGCTTTTCCGCCGGTGCCAGATTCGATATGTTCAATCTACTGATCGATTATGCAGTAAACACTCACACCATCGGCTTAACTCACCACTTCGGAATAGGTTATAAATTCTAAGAAGTTACTCTTCCTCGCCTTCTTTTTTATCGGGATAGTCGAGCAGGTGAATGCGGTCTGCCCTGATTAGAATTTTGGAATGTGCATGTCCGTCTTTATCTTTCCAGGCATTGGATTTGAGGCTGCCTTCCACGATTACCGGAACGCCTTTTTTGTAGAATTCTTCTGCTCTCTCGGCAAAAGTTCCCCAGACTTCCACATCCACGAAGGCTACGGATTCCTGCCATTTGTCGTCCTTACCGCGATAACGTTGATTATGGGCAACCGTTATCGTGGTTACTGCCACATTGTTCGATCCTACATGATTTACCACAGCATCCCGCACGATATTTCCGGCTAAAGAGACACTGTTAATACTCGGTGGGCGTAAACTCATAATTCCTCCTAATTTTTTTCATTTCTTAGCTCATTTTGCAACAAGAACTTACCTGTTCAGGAAATGAAAGCGAAAGGGAATCCGTCAAACTTTTTCTACAAATAAAAATCCCGTCACCTACAAATGACGGGATTCAAAGAAGCTTTATCGTGCGATTTATTGCTGTTTTAGCCAATCAATAAATATTTTTATTCCAGCGGTAAAATCGGTCTGTGGATGATAATCCAGGATTTTTTTACTTTTGGAAATATCGGCATAAGTTTGCTGTACATCGCCAGGCTGCATGGGAAGGATTTTTCTTTTTGCTTCGATCTGCAATTCATTTTCAATCGTAGCGATCATTTCATTTAAACTGATCGTGTGCGATTCTCCCAAATTGAAGATTTCATAATGTAAACCGCTCTCCACGAATTTCACTGATTGCATGATGCCGTGAATAATGTCGTTGATAAAAGTGTAATCACGTCGGGTATTGCCATCGCCAAAAACCGGGATTTCTTCTCCATTCAGTATTTTGGTGGTAAATTTACGTATTGCCAGATCGGGTCTTTGGCGTGGACCGTACACCGTGAAGAAACGCAGACAAACCATCGAGATTCGATGCAGATGATGATAAGTGTGGCAGATCAATTCTCCGGCTTTCTTGGTGGCAGCATAAGGAGAGATGGGGAAATCCACCGGATCGGACTCGGCAAAGGGAACCTTTTTGTTGTTGCCGTAAACCGAAGAAGATGAAGCAAAAATGAACTTTTTGATGTTGTGCTTGCGGCATTCTTCCAGCAGGTTCACCGTGCCGTTGATATTGACTTCCGTGTAAAGTTGCGGATTTTCGATGGAAGGACGTACTCCCGCCATCGCTGCCAGATGAATGATCAGGTCGATTCCGTTCTCACTGAAAATTTGCGATAGAACTTTTTGATGCCTAATATCGGCTTCTATCAGTTTGAAATTCTGATTTTTCAGCAGGTTTTCGATGTTTTTATGCTTTATTTGGGGATCGTAAAAATCACAGAAATTGTCGATCCCGATCACCTGATGATCTTTGATCAAAGCTTCAGCTAAGTGAGAACCGATAAAGCCGGCGGCGCCGGTGAGTAATACTTTCATAATAATTAATTTATCCCAATAGAATTAATTGCTTCGGAAAGAAAGAAGTGAGAAGTGAGAGGTGAGATTAATTTTAAACAGCATTATTTACAAAATTTCT
>DAISYT010000070.1:0-8989 GCA_036825175.1 Candidatus Cloacimonadota bacterium | reverse complement strand
GTGCTATCGGCATGGACCCTACCAAACATCGTCCTTCTTCCGAAGCACTCTTGCGCAGAGCATTAAAAGGATTAGAGTACTATTCCATCAACACTTTAGTGGATATCGGCAATTGGTGTTCGCTGGAATTTTTGTTGCCGATTTGCGTTTATGATGCCGACAAAATCATGGGACAGGTCACGGCGCGTTTGGGAAGAGAAGATGAAAGTTATTTGGGACATAACAACCGGGAAGTGAATCTGCATAACCGTTTCGTGATAGCCGATGCTAAAGGTCCGTTCGGTTCACCCGTCACCGATTCCATTCGCACAGCTGTGGATGTAAACACGAAGAATGCCATCCTGATCATTTTCTCACCTCAGGATTATGATGAAAATATGCTGAAAAAACAGATGCTGATTTTTGCAGAGCGGGTGAAGGAAATTTGCGGCGGGGAGAAAACGAATTCATTTATTTTAAAACCTCGAAAGTGCTAACTACCGAGAAAGGTTGGAAGTAGCCTTTTCAAGGTTGATTACCAAAATTCATATCTTTAAAATCCATAAAAACCATAAACCTTCAGGTTAAGAAATAAAAAATTAAGTTGATCGATTCTTCTCAATTAATTTCATTAACATGTGAAATATTCTGTTTTCATTGAGAAATTTCAACCGTATCCTAAAAGATGTGCTTTGTCCTTATACCTTTTGTTTGTGATTTCCAATTTCCTTTTTCTTGACATCAAACTCATCCGATCCGATTTCTAAAGCGGAAAAAATAAGAAGAGGGGAAGGAACTAATGCGCAGACTATATTTGATCAGCGACCTGACGACCAGTTTCCAGGAATTTTCCCGGAAGTACGTGGAAGTATGCGGGGGCAAAAAAGCTCACATTGCTTTTCTGATGCAGGGTGGCAAAGAGTGGCAGAAATACTTTGCCATTTATGAAGATAGTTTTCGCCGATCGAATCCTACCGATTTTTTTCCGGTTTTCCCGGATGACGATTTTCATTTTGAACCTGAAATGCTGGATAAATTAGCAGCAGCCACCGGAATTTTCGTGGGCGGCGGTCATGCCTTCCGCTATATAAAAGCTTACGCCGAATCGCCTCTGGCGGAAGTGATCCGTTCCAAATATATGGCGGGCATTCCTTATGCCGGATTGTCTGCCGGAGCCATCATTACCACCCGTTTGGGATTTCTGCCCGATTTTGCCATTAAGCCGCATTTCACTGCCAAAAAAAGATTTAACGAATTGATCGCCAAAATGAATTACGACCACAAAGAGATCGGATTGGGGCTGGACGACGGGATCTGGGTCGAGATCGAGGATGATAACAGGTTCACGTTTTATGGCGATGGCAACTGCTATTTTTTCCGCTATTGCAAAGACCATAAATTTGAATTGGAAATTTTTAGTGCGGGAATGACAATCATTCTTTGAGAAGAGCGTTCAAAATGAAAAAAGGAATTTTCTGTCTGGAAGGTTTGTGGAGTGATGATCTACGGCAACGCACGACCGTGAAGCCGATCCTGGAATTACTGGAAGTGAATTCCGATATTCTCTTTCTTCATGCCGATTGCGCCACTTTGAACGAATTCAAGTTTTACATCGAGAAATGGAAACAAAGCGAATATTACCGCTATCCGATTTTGTATCTGGCTTTTCACGGAGTGGAAAAAGGAATTCTTATCGACGATAAACCCTTCACGCTGGATGAAATGAGTGATATTCTGGCGGGAAAATGTAAGAATCGGGTATTCATTTTTGCTTCCTGCAACACAGTGAAAACCGATAAACGCAACCTGAAAAGATTTTTACGAAAAACCGATGCTCTGGCGATCTGCGGTTATCGGCGTATTGTTCCCTGGATATCTGCCACCGCCTTCGAACTGATGTTACTTTCTGCTTTGCAGGAAAATGTTCTGGATGGCCGCGGCATCGATGCCGTTCATAAAAGAGTAAATAAAGTTGCGGCAATTTTCCGGGAATTGGATTTTATCTTTTTGACCAATAAAGAAATCTAAAAACCAAATTACCAGTCCATTTTGGCATTCAAAAAAGAAAAATCATCTGAGTTATTAACGGATTAATTAATCACTCTTCGCATACGGACAGGCAGCCAGATGTCCGTTCCCAAAATCTTCGTAAACCGGTACGCTTTCGGCACAGGCTGGTTTTGCCAGTGGACAGCGGGTACGGAATCCGCAGCCGGAAGGCTTTGCCAAAGGCGAAGGAATATCGCCCTGAAGCACGGTTCTCTGTCCTCTCTTTTTGGCAGGATCGGGAAAAGGCACGGCGGAAAGCAGGCTTTGGGTGTAAGGATGTTGGGCATTTTGATAAACGTCGTCCGCTGCTCCGATTTCCACGATATTTCCCAAATACATCACGGCGATACGATTGGAAATATGTTCTACCACCGAAAGATTGTGAGCGATGAAGATAAAGGTGAGATCGAATTCTTCCTGCAAATCCATCATCAGGTTGATCACCTGAGCCTGAATGGAAACATCCAGAGCCGAAACCGGTTCGTCGGCAATGATCAGGCGGGGATTGGTCGCCAAACTGCGGGCGATGCCGATGCGCTGCCTTTGTCCACCGGAAAATTCGTGCGGATAGCGATTCATCTGTTCGGCAGTTAATCCCACTTTATCCAGCAGCCAGGCTACTTTTTCTCTTTTTTGCGAACGGCTGCTGCCTTTTTCATGAATATCGAGCGGTTCCTGCACAATATCGCCGACCGTCATTCTGGGATTCAGCGAGGAAAAGGGATCCTGAAAAATCATTTGAATATCTTTGCGGAACGGCATGATGTCACGTCGGGAAAGGTCGGAAATTTTCTGCCATTCGCCGTCTTTTTCCAGTTCAATCGATCCTTCTATCTCCACACCCGGATCGGTGATGCGCAATACATTTAAGATAGCTTTTCCCACCGTGGATTTTCCGCTGCCGGATTCTCCCACCAATCCCAGAGTTTCACCTTTGAATACTTCGAAATCGATGCCATCCACAGCACGCACTTCGGCAACTTTATGCTGAAAAATTCCACCAAAAATAGGAAATTTCACTTTCAAGCCGTTTACTTTTAATAGTTTTTCCATGTTTATTCTTTCTTACCCGCCTGCAAATGACAACGCACTTTATGACCGGATTTGATTTCGCTTAATTCCGGTTCGATGGTTTCGCAGATGGGCATTTTTTTATCGCAACGTGTACAAAATTTGCAGCCTTTCGGCATATCCATAATATCCGGAACCATACCGCGAATTGCCTGCAAACGTGTTTGTTTGTCTTTATCGGGACGCGGCAGAGAATTCAGCAGCCCGATCGTGTAAGGATGAGCCGGATGATAGAAAATATCTTCCACGTCTGCTTCTTCCTGGATTTTTCCGCCATACATCACGATCACGCGTTCACAGGTTTCCGCCACCACCGCCAGATCGTGGGTAATCAGCATGATGGCTGCTTCCTGGCGTTGCTGTTTCAGTTTTAACATCAATTCCAGAATTTGTGCCTGAATTGTTACATCGAGGGCAGTGGTCGGTTCGTCGGCAATGAGCAGAGCCGGGTTGTTGAGCAGAGCCATGGCGATCATCACGCGCTGTCGCATGCCGCCGGAAAACTGGTGAGGATAATCGTTCATTCTGCCGGCGGCGTCGGGAATGCCAACCTGTTTCAGCATCTCGATACTGCGCCGGGTAGCTTCTTTTTTATCGACGTCGAAATGATGCGTCACTACTTCGTTTAATTGCATTCCGATCTTGAAAACCGGATTGAGAGAAGTCATCGGTTCCTGGAAGATCATGGCGATGTCTTTACCGCGGTAATGGCGCATTTCTTCATAAGAAAGCTTGAGTAAATCCACGCCTTTATACAGAATTTCTCCGCTAACGATTTCGCCGGGAGGGATGGGAATGAGACGGGTGATGGAAAGAGAAGTCACCGATTTTCCGCTGCCGGATTCACCGACGATGCCCAGAACTTCGCCTTCAAATACATCGAACGAAACGCCGTCCACAGCCTTGGCAATGCCGGCTTCGGTATGAAAATAGGTTTTCAGATTTTTCACTTCGATCAGTTTATTTTTCATTCATCACCTGAGACGGGAAAATACTTTCGGATCGAAGGCTTCCCGCACTCCTTCCCCGATAAAATTGATGATAAGCAGTGTAAGAAACATCGCTCCCAACGGCGCTGCGATCAGCCACCAGGACGTGATATCCGCCACTCCCTGATTCATCAATTCTCCCCAGCTGGGTGTGGGAGGCATCAAACCGAATCCCAGAAAATCCAAAGAAACCAGGGAAAAAATGTAACCCACGATGGCGAAAGGAGCGAAGGTAATAATGGGCGTAAGAGAGTTGGGCAGAATGTGTTTGAACATTACCCGCTGATTGGAAGCTCCCATGGAAACCGCCGCCGCCACGTAATCTTTGGCTTTTTCCCGCAGGTATTCTCCACGCATCAAAAAAGTCTGGCTCATCCAGCCGCCCATCACGATAAGCAGAACTACCAGCAGCATAAAGGAAGGCTGAATCACCGAAACGATGATCATGATCGTGTACAGGAAGGGAATGCCGCTAAAAATCTCGATGAGACGCACTCCGAATAAATCCAGCTTCCCGCCGAACCAACCCAGGCAAGCGCCGAAAAACACTCCGATCAAATAAGAAAAAAAGGTGACGATCAAAGCAAAATTGATCGAAATATTGAAGCCGTAAAGTAAACGGGCAAAGACGTCACGTCCGCGGTTATCCGTTCCCAACCAATGCTGAGAATCCGGTGCGGAAGGAGCCTGAACGGTCAATTCATCCAGCAGGTTTTCGATGGGAGAATACGGATAAGGCGGCAGCAGAACCCAATTATTTTTATCTTCGGCAAAAGCCTTTTTCAGTTTGCGATATTGCACTTCACCAAAACCGGTTTGCCCAAAATATTCGGCGGAATAATACTGCCCGAAAGCCGGAAAATGCAGCTTGCCATTATATTTCACGACCAGCGCTTTGTTATTTACCAGCAGCGGATTGAGGAACGAAAGCAAGTAAAGCACGATGATCAAAATGAAGGAATAATAGCCGCGCTTGAGCGTTTTAAACCGTCGCCAGCGTTTTTTTAGAATGGAATCGGAAATCGGTTTATACTCTTTTTGTCTGCTCATTTTCATGCCTCTTTACTTAAACCGAATGCGCGGATCGATCGCTGCATAAGTAAGATCGGAAATCAGATTGCCCAGCAGCATCACCACCGAACCCAATACCATAAAGCCCAACGAAACCGGATAATCCCGGTTGATCAGCGAAACATAACCCAGCAACCCGATACCGTTGATATTGAACACTTTTTCCAAAAGATAGGAACCGGTGAGGAAAAGTCCGATCAAACCACCGATACCGGTAGCCAGCGGAATCAGTGAATTGCGCATGGCATGAACAAATACGACCCGCTTTTCGCTGAGACCTTTGGCAAAAGCCGTGCGTACGTAATCCTTTCCCAGATTCTCCATGAGTGAATTTTTCATCAGCATGGTAATGCCGGCAAAGGAACCGATCGCTTCACAGAAAACCGGCAGGATGGTGTGATGAAGCTGATCCCAGATTTTTCCCCAGAAAGAAAGATCGGCAAAATTTTCGGAACGGAACCCTCCTAAAGGAAAAATATCCCAGAAACTACCACCGCCGAACCACATCAGCAACAACGCTCCCAAAGCAAAACTGGGAATGGAATATCCGATGAAAACCAGCGCCGAACTGCCCATATCGAAAATCGAACCGTGTTTGATGGCTTTATGAATACCCAACGGTATGGAAATGCAATAGGAAAGCAGAAATCCGATAATGCCGAAATAAAGCGAAATATGCAGCCGGTCGATCACCAGCTTGATGACCGGTTCTTTATATTCGTAAGAATCGCCCAGATCTCCGGTAAAAACGCCGGAGAATTTGGTTTGATACACTCTGACGCTGTTAGCGGATATTTTCGCAACTCTCCATTTGGCAGCAGGTTGCCATTCCTGCGGCAATATTTCATCCGCATCCGGCAATTCGGGATAAATATCGAACTGAAAATCGCCGCCGACGGGAGATTCCAAAACGGTTAGTTTGCCGTTCACCATCTCTACTTTGAGCCATTTCTGCACTTCAAAAATATCGTAACCTTTGGGCACATAACGCAGGCTGTAACGAAATGCCTGCCCGATATCGAGCTCTTTTTCGTTGTAATTGCGGGGCCACAAACCCAACCACAACAAGTAACGCACCATGATCGGTTTGTCGAAGCCGTAGAATTTTTTCATCTTTTCCATGGCTTCCGGCGAGATAATCGTGTCGCGGTTATCTCCCACCTGAGACGTCGCAGCGCCTTTTCCGCCTCCCATCATTCTTGCCATGCGGATTTTCATGATCTCCCGTTCCAAAGGTCCGCCGGGAACGATCTGTAAAATGACGAAAAAAATCAGAGTGATACCCAGAAAAGTGGGAATCATCAAAAGTAAACGGCGGATTATATAATTGAACATATCATTTCTCCCGCACGTTCCAGTAGTCTATCTCTTCCGGACCGATCTCCATTTTGACGGATGGATCGTGCAAAGCCTTCTGCAACTGAGCAGCCAGTACGGGTTCGTACCACCAGTAACTGAGCGAGACATCCTCTGCCCGATAAGTAAAGACGCCGGGCGGCATCCCGAATTTATTCCAATAAGCGATGCGCGCCGTGTGCGGACCGATGTAACCGAAAGCGTAATCGTAGGTGTCGTAGAGCAATTTATCCAGTTTTTGAATGAGTTTCACCCGTTCCTGCTGATCATAACAGAGGTCGTATTCATCGATCAATTGATCGATCGCCGGATCTTTAACTCCGCCCAGATTATTGGTGTTCAATTCGTCGGCAGTACTGGAATGATACAGGTCTCGCGGACTGGGAACATTACTGCCGTACCAGGTAACCTGATGTGCGGTAAAACGGCGTTCATCCATGATCTTGAGCTGGGTCGACCAGTCGGCAATTTTCAGGTTCAGTTTGATGCCGGCTTTTTTCAGGTCTTCCTGAAAGAGGGTGAAATATTTTTCCCGTTCCTGATCGATGTTCATGGTGATCTCAAAAACACCATATTGCGGATGAATGCGGTAACCTTCTTCATTGCGCTTACTCCAGCCGGCTTCATCCAGCAGACGGTTCGCTTCCTGCGGTTGGAATTCCACCGGTTTATTTTCCGGGCTTTGATAGATCGAACCGGGCCAATAGGAACAGATTTTCTCTTTTTCGTTGTATTCCAGTTTTTCGATGATGACGTCGCGGTTGTAAAGCATGGCGAAAGCTTGGCGCACCCGAATATCGTCGAAGGGCTGTTTACGCATGTTTAGCACGATACCGTCGTGTCCGTGCGGGGCAAAGTTGAAGACTTTTCTTTTTTGAATGAGTCCGTGATCCAATGTACCCACCAACCCCGGTCCCGGCTGCAGGATATTAAAATCCCTGCTCCAGTGTGAAGATTCGCTTACATAAATAAAATCTATATCGCCTTTTTTGAATTTTTCCAGAACGAGTGCCGGGTCCATCACCACTACCGAGCGCAATTCATCGAAGTTATTGCAGCCGATATTCCAGCGTTCGTTTTCTGCCCAGTAATCGCTACGACGGCGGATCACCAGCAGTTTACCTTTCACGGTTTTTGTGTGATCGAGAATATACGGTCCGGTGCCGGGAAGCATGTTGTACTGGTATTTTTCCAGATAACCTGCGCCGTCGATCTTGTTCAGATAATGCGCCGGATAAACGTAGATGAAACCGAAATTCATGAATTTCTTAAAGCCGAGTTCCTGCGTTTCCACCCGTAAAATATACATCGATTCGGCGGTGAGTTTGTAGCCTTCGTACATCTGATTGGTGTAGGGAGCCAGAATTCCTTCATCGGTGAGTAATTTGTAAGTGGCGATCACATCTTCGGTGGTTACCCGTTTGCCGTCGCTCCAGCGGGCATTTGGGTCGATGCGGAACCAGAAGGTCTTTTTATCTGCGGAAATTTTCCAATGTGAAGCCAGACAAGGAATGTAGTTGTAGAAGCGATCCCAGGAAATCAGCGTTTCATATACTCCGCCGATCACACCGCCATTGGAACCCTTACCCTCGGCGCGGAAAGTGCTGGGATATTCGCTCATGGCAGAAGTGAAGGAACCGCCTTTTTGGGCATTTGGATCGCCTTCGATGGGAAAATTCGTATTTGTTTCCCAACCGATACCGGTGAATCCGGCACCACCCAATTCGGCAGGAATGGATGGGTCGGCTCCGGGAGCTATATCGTAGCGTTTTACGGAAACCGGTCCTGCTGTCGGGAAGGACGGAATTTCCAACACCGACTCATTCCACGGACGGTCGATGATGTTTTCTTTTTGCGTGCATCCCATCAGCCAAATGCAGCTCAAGATTGCTGTTAAAATTACTTCTCTCATATTACCACGATCAAAAAAAATTATGTGTTCACTTCAGGGAAATCGCTTTTTCCGTCTATAAGAATTTTAGGGAATTTTTGCTCACGGATTTGCAAGGACTTCTTGCCACAAAGACACAAGGACACGAAGGACACTATTAATTTTTTTCTTCCACTTTCGCTCCCTGTTAAGGGAGCTGGCTCCGTTCACGGAGGTTGAGGGTTTACCGAAATAGTCTCGCACCGATGGCGCTCCGATTTGTCGGGCTTTACATATCCAGGCGCTAACGCACCCGGCTACTATATTTCGCCTCTCTGAGGCTTTCCATTTTCGCTCCCTGTTAAGGGAGCTGTCCCGCTCCTAAATCCCATTTATGAGATTTAAGTGCGGGGCTGAGGGTTATCTCCTTTCTGCCACCGAATTTCATCGAAATGGACTTTTAGTAGTTGGTCATTGGATATTCCGTGCTGGTTGTTGGATATTCAAATGTTTTTCGCCGCAGATTTACACGGACTTTACACAGATTTCTGCCACAAAGACACAAGGTCACGAAGGGCACGAAAAGAACACTGTAATTCTGATC